>NZ_JAAGNX010000002.1:2489-109989 GCF_010500615.1 Oceanipulchritudo coccoides | reverse complement strand
ATCCGGATCTGCTCCAGTACGGAACAAGTGAGAACGTCCTTTTAGCCACGCCGACGACCTTGATCGCCCTTTTGAAGGCGGCGGCCTACGGCTGGCGCCAGGAGGCGATCGCGGATGAGGCCAAGCAAATCAGTGCGCTTGGACGTGAGCTTTACGAGCGCTTGACGACCCAGACTGAGCACTATGTGGATGTCGGGAAGGCCCTGAAGCGGGCTGTCGATTCCTATAATAAAAGTATTCGTTCGATGGAGACGCGGGTACTGGTCACCGCCCGCAAATTTGAGTCACTGGCCGAGGACAGTAAAAAGAAGCTGCCGGAACTGGAACAGCTTGAGGACACGCCCATCGAGCCGGAGGGTGATTGATGCTGCGAACAATTTCGTACGAAGACAAAAATAGACAAAGGCATCAGGATATCTATGAATTTGACTAATCAGAGCTCTCGAAAAAACCTTAGTGTCTTTTTCGCTCTGTGACTTTGTGAGAACCAACCCGTTACACCATGGACCTTATTTCAGCTATCATCCTACTCGTAATCGTTACCGATCCACTTGGTAACCTGCCAATGGTTCTTGCCTGTCTTGAGGGGACGAAGCGGCCCTATCGGTTTATCACGCGGGAAGTCTTTCTGGCCTCGCTGGTCTTATTGATCGCCCTTTTTCTAGGTCCCCAACTTCTCCGTTTACTGGATCTATCGGAGGAGGCCCTCCGCCTGGCCGGAGGGATTGTCCTTTTTCTGATTTCCATCAAATTGATTTTTCCCACGGATACCAGTTGGATGGGGGCCAAGACCGGTGAAGAGCCCATTCTTTTTCCCCTTGCCGTGCCCCTGGTTGCCGGCCCGTCCGCGGTCGCCACCGTGACCCTGTTTTCCGCCCAATTTCCCGAGCGCATGGGAGTATGGGTAGCGGCAATTTTCATTACGATGTCGGTCAGCCTGGTGACCTTTTCCTTTGCGCCGGTCCTTCATCGCATTGTCGGTCCGCGAGGATTGGCCGCCTTCGAGCGCCTCATGGGGATGCTCCTGACGGTTATTGCCATCCAGATGTTGATTACCGCCATCAAGGAGATTTTTCTGGCCCCGGTTTCCGGCGGGTGAGCCATGTGCGGACGCTATACATTAAGTGCGGGGCATGAGGCCTTGGCCAAAGCCTTCCTTGCCGAATTTGGGGAGGAGCTCAAGGCGTCATGGAAATCTCGCTACAACATCACACCGGGAACGGGGATTGTCGCGATCCATGAGGACCGGGACCGGGGAGGTCGACGGGCAGAGGTACTTCACTGGGGGTTGGTTCCTTCCTGGGCCAAGGATCCGAACATTGGCTACAAGTTGATTAACGCGCGGGCCGAAACGATTGCCGACAAGCCGTCCTACCGCGACGCATTCCGGTACCGGCGCTGCCTTGTTCCGGCCAGCGGATTTTATGAATGGGACCGGCGCAAATCTCCGCGCCAGCCGTATTACTTCAGGCCTGTGGAGGAAGACTTCATGGCCATGGCTGGAATCTGGGAGCATTGGATGCATCCGTCGGGGTCGGAGATTCTTTCCGTCTCCCTGATCACCACGGAAGCAAACAAGACAGTCGGCAAGATTCATCACCGGATGCCGGTCATCCTTGGAGTTGATGAGTGGGACCGTTGGTTGGACACTTCCAATGTCAAGGGTGAGGGACTGTCCAATCTTTTGGGACCAGCCTCCGATATCTTTCTGAAATCCTGTCCTGTCAGCAGCCGTGTGAACAAAACGGACGTCGACGAAGCATCTCTCACGAAAGCAATCAGTCTGGAGGAGAAACCAACTGGCCAAATGGATCTGTTTGGCGGTGACTGAACTGCGCCGAAGGCCTACGTTTGGCCATTCGCGGCCACGTTGGGTGTGCTCTGAGCCCGCCTGAATTCCGTTGGCGTCAAGCCTGTTGCATCGCGGAAAACCTTGGTCAAATAGCGGATGTTTTCAAATCCAGCCTTCTGGGCAACTGCTGTGACGCTCAAGTTGGTGGTCGTCAGGAGCTCCCTGACTTGGTCCATCTGAACCCGCTGGATTTCGCTGTGTATGGACCGCCCGATTCCCTTCATGAACTTGCGGTAAGCCGTTGAATTGGACATGCCGGTAACCTTCAGGACATCCGTTGGGGTAATCGGATCGCAGGCATGTTCCTTGATATAGCGCATCGCGAAGGCCACCTCTGGATCCTCGAAGGCCAGATAGTTGCTGGAATCCCGCTCTTCCACCTTTGAGGGGTCAATGTAAGTCAGCCTTGGGATGTCCTTATCTCCTTGCATCAAGCGGTTGAGGAGGTCGGCAGCCTGGTAACCGGCGGTCATGACATTTGCGTCCATACTGCTCAAGCGGGGTTGGGACAACTCACAGAGCCAGCGGTCGTTATCCACCCCGAGCACGGAAATCTCCTGGGGAACCTGAAGCTTCTGTTCGCAGCGATCCTCGTCTGGTTCTATTTCATCCCGGTCAACAATTTCCCGCTGATGATCGTGAACCAGTTGATGATTGCCATGGTAGCGGCCCCGATGATGCCCCTGTTCTGGTCCATGATTGCTGACACGGCCGACTACGGTGCGGCAAAGTTCGGCCACCGCTCAACCGGGATCATCTTCTCCGCCGGAACAGCATCGCAGAAGATCGGCTGGACGGTTGGTCCGGCGCTGGCGATGGTGATCCTTGGAGGGGTGGGTTATGTGGCCAATCAGGAACAGTCGCCACAAACGCAGCATGCCCTTCACCTCATGATGAGTATCATCCCGGCTGGATTTGCCGTGCTGACAGCTTTGGTGACCTGTTTCTACCCGATTAATCACAAGGTGGAACAGGAACTGGAGGAAGCCATGAAGGAGATGAGCCGCGCGGAGGATGCTGAAGCTGATAAAGAATGATCAGTTTAAGCGTCTCCTTGTTTGGGAGTCTGCTTCTTTTTGCGATTCCAATTAGTGGATGAAGTCGATATCAATAGGCCCGATTACATGAAAAATATATTGAGCTTACTCCTCCTTTGCTCGGCCACGCTTCACGGCAAAGCTCCGAACATCGTCTTTGTCTTCAGCGACGACCATGCGACCCAGGCAATTGGTGCGTACGGGCATGTGGTATCAACTTTCGCGCCGACGCCGCATCTCGACCGGTTGGCGCAGAAGGGGATGCGCTTTGATCGTTGTCTGGTGACCAATTCCATTTGCGGGCCGAGTCGGGCGACAATTCTGACCGGCAAATACAGCCACCTCAATGGCTTCTATTTCAACGAGGCGACTGAGTTTGACGGTTCGCAAGTGACCTTCCCCAAGTTACTGCAGGAAGCAGGTTACCAGACTTCCCTCATCGGCAAGTGGCACCTGGCTTCGGAGCCGACGGGCTTTGAACATTGGGAAGTGCTGCCGGGGCAGGGGCTTTACTACAAAC
This sequence comes from Oceanipulchritudo coccoides, assembly GCF_010500615.1. Taxonomy (NCBI): domain Bacteria; kingdom Pseudomonadati; phylum Verrucomicrobiota; class Opitutia; order Puniceicoccales; family Oceanipulchritudinaceae; genus Oceanipulchritudo; species Oceanipulchritudo coccoides. The sequence continues at coordinate 106,580 of NZ_JAAGNX010000002.1, read as the reverse complement.
CTGAATTTGAGGGGCCCGATGGCGTCGTTACTGAAGATGGCTATGTAACGGATGTCGTCACCGACAAGGCGATCCATTGGCTGGAGCAAGAGCGCGATCCCGAGAAGCCCTTCATGCTCATGGTGCAGCATAAGGCACCGCATCGTGAGTGGTCGCCTCCCGTCAAGTATCTTGATCTCTTTGACGGGGTTGTTTTTCCGGAACCAGAAACACTGTTTGATGATTATCGAGGGCGAACCACTGCGTCCCATGATCAGGATATGACCCTCGCCCGGACTTTTGAGAAGGACAAGGATCTGAAGGTAGATGTCCGGCGTCCTGATTCTATCTTTTATCAGCGTGTCTACTCGCGTTTGTCACCAGAGGAACAAGAGCTCTGGGATCGTAATCTTGATCAGCGTGAGGCGGGATACAATGATCCCGATCTCAAGGGAGTGGCATTTCTGCGATTGAAGTACCAAAGCTATCTCCGTGACTACCTTGCCTGTGTGCGCTCCCTTGATGATAATATCGGCCGCCTGCAGGACTATCTCGAGACCAGTGGACTTGCGGAGAACACGGTCTTCATCTACTCCTCCGACCAGGGCTTTTATCTCGGTGAGCACGGTTGGTTCGACAAGCGATTCATGTACGATGAATCCTATCGTACCCCGCTCCTGATCAGTTGGCCCGGAGTGACCAAGGCCGGCTCGGTAAACAGTGACCTTGTCTCCAACCTGGATTTTGCACAGACCTTCCTTGAAATCGCTGGCGTTCCCGCTCCTGAAGGCATGCAGGGGGCCAGCCTGGTGCCTGCTTTAACAGGCAAGACCCCGGATGATTGGCGAGATTATCACTATTATCACTACTATGAGTACCCGGGGTGGCATATGGTACAACGCCATGAAGGCGTTTATGACGGGCGCTACAAACTGATTCACTTCTATGACTTGGATGAATGGGAACTCATCGACACGGAGTCCGACCCACACGAGCTGACCAGCCAGTACTTTAATCCTGAGTACACACCGGTGAAGGAGCGCATGCACCGTGCTCTTGACCGGATGAAGGAGCGCTATGATGTGCCACCGGGCATTCCCGCTCCGAGGGAAGACGTCGATCCGATGCAGTACTATTCCACCGAGCGGCGGTTAATTGAGCTCAGTAAAAAGAATTGACCGTCTAGCCAACCGGATTGGCCAGCAAGTGATGCAAAGCTCAATTTGAATATTTCAGGGGCGGGCTTCGGGGTCCGCAGGTCAGACGGGGTTATTGCCTGGGCTGCCCTCACCGCCCTCAATGGCGCGACTGCGGAGCACCTGATCACAACTTCCACCGAGTGGATACTTAGTGATGGAACCCCGACCGGCGAATTCCGTGAAGCACCGGGAGCTCCATTCGACGTAGAGACCTCCGCGACCTTGTCCGTCCAGTTTGCTTACGATGGAACCAGTGCGGTTGTCATTGCCTTCGGCGGGTACGATACCGATGCCAAGATTGACAACATTGTCATAAAGTCCCCTACGCCCATCGGCGATACCTGGGCAGGCTTCGAGATCATCAATGGCCAGTTTGTGGACACAGGGTCCTTACTCGGTATCCTTGAAATTTCCTCCGATCCGTGGGTCTACAGCTATACGATTGGAAAATATATTTTTGCTCCACAGTCAGCGGTTGCCCGCTCTGGCGGATGGTTCTACGCCATGCCCTGATTGGGAAAACAATTCCGGGCGACAGGGTTCCGGATCTTTCTTGTCATTCAATTCGTCGCCCCCGATGAACCGGGGGCGGCGTTTGTGTAAATCTCCCCGGCTGATTCTTCAGAAATCCAGATCAAAACGCATGCGTTCCTCACCTGAAAACAGGTCTGTCAGGATTGCCTCAACGCGCAGCGTGCCGGTGGCCGGCAGGGATTCCATGAGGAACGGGAGCATGCCGGATTGTGTGGGTTCAGCTGGTGTAAAGTTCAGGATGCCTGACACGAGCGGGACGGGATCGCCCTGATCAGGAATTGCCCGGACATCCAGTCGCCAGTTGGCCGGTTGCCAGGTGGAAAAGACCGACAGGTCTATATAACCGGTGTAGCTGCCAATTATCACCTCCGCCTCTGCCGCCCCGTTCTGGTTGGCGAATGTGATTTCCGCAAGGTCGACCGTTGGAATAAAGTATTCCTTCCATGTCTTGACCTCCAACGGGGCCAGATAGGCGTCCACGAAAAACTCCTGTGAGTTGCCTGACCAGAGCTCAAACATTCCATAGTCTGCTCCTTCGCCCCAAATCTTCATGCCGGGGGAGTCCGAGGGGTCGTCGATGGTCCGCAAGACGCCCCAATTATAATCATGGTTGATGACACCCCACCAACCGTTGTCCGTATCAGGCCATGCGTAGGCTATTCCGGATCCCTGCCAATTGTAGAGCCAAGCCAGCTTGTCGAATTGGTAGACATCATCTGAAGGCAAGGAGTCATCCGTCTCGACAGTCTTCATCCAGTTCCACCAATCCCGCAGGGCGATTTTTTCCTGTTCCATGACAATCTCGAGATTGGATGAAGTGGCTGTCTGGTCGGGCGGCAGGGGCGCAAGGGCGGCGGCCATCCAGAACTCATAGGGGATTGTTTCGGTTTTGTTGTTGGTGAGCGTGTAGGTGATTTCGACGCATGCCCGGTTGCGATAAATTGTAATGTCCATATCCACCGTCATCCCAGTCAGGCCATTGTCGAACTTGCCGGGTCGGCCCGCCCAATGAATATCATCAGTACGGGACATGCGGACGGTTACCGCTGTATTTGTTTCCTCGATACTCTGGAAAATCCATGGCTCACCCCAGTACTTGCCGTGTTCTCCCTCCGGGAAGGTTGGATTGATTCCGCCGGGCAGGAGAAGCCAGTCGTCGTAGTAGAAAGCACCGGGTGCGTATATGATATCGCTGAACTTGTCACCCTTGGCGTAGCTCAGGAGCTCCATGTTCCGGGGCTTGTAGAAAATGGAAAGAATACGGGCGCCCCAACCGGGCAGAAGGGTCACGCGGATCAAGTCATTTTCAATTATCTGCGTCTCAAACTCTGTCGTGACGACATTACGGGTCCATCCAATGAGCTCATGTTCCGCTGTTTCGGTAAATTCGCGATGTCGCCAACCGTAGGTGTCGGCTACCCGGGTTGGGGCCACTGGATTTTTTCGATGGATCTCAATCTGGTCCGATGTAGCCACCCTGTAGAAAATCCTGAGATCCCGGTTGCCTCCATCGTAGCTCAGCCAGTCTCCTGTGGCCGGTAAATAGTAGTGGGGGAAGATGCTTTTACTGGTCCATGCCCAACCCATTTCAGTATCGTAAAACCAGACGCTTTCCTCTGTTTCCCCAACGGCGTGGAGCCATCCATGTTCTGGATGGTAAACCCAGCCGCTCTCCGACTCATGGATCCAGCCAAACCAGTCAAATTGTTTCCATCCATTATCAATTTCTGTGGGGCTGTCCCAAATCCCAGCCATACCGATCGTTGAAATCAGAATAATGGAAAGACATAAGGAAAGTTGTTTCAATGAATTCAAGGTGTAGGAGTTGTTTAAGTTTGGAACATGCCCATTGGAAACGGATTGCCCAAGGGGTCAAAGAAATTGCCGGCATTAGGGAAGACCGTGCTTAATTCCGCCGGAGCAACACCGAACCACGAGGCCAGCTCGGCCATATAGGCATCGATGGAAGTAGTGGGGAGGAGGCGCCCTCGTCCGACATCGAGCGGGGCATTGCGTGCAACGACTGGATAGTCCCCGTAAATTTTTCCGCCGTTGATTCCCCCACCGATGACAAAGTGGTTTCCGCCCCAGGCGTGATCGGAACCAAGGCCATTGGAGGTCAGGGTGCGGCCAAAGTCTGAAGCAGTGAAAAGAGCGACATCGTCTTGTAAGCCAAGGTGACCCAGCTCGCGCCAGAATGCGCCAATGGCGGCATCGACTTGAGCGAATAACCCCTCTTGCTTCACGAGGACCTCCTTGTGGTGATCCCATCCCCCAAGCCGGAGAAAGAAGACCTGCCGGTTCATGCCGAGAGGGGAGCGGGCAGCAAGAATCCGGGCAATGGAGGCCAGCCGCTTTCCGGTTCCCGTATCCGGAAAGGCTTCCGTCAACTGGACCGCATTGGTCGCCTCTTCAAAGAGCATGGCGGTATCAATCGAGCCGCGCAGGTTGCTCGAGAGGGTCTTTTGATAGAGGTTCCGGTACTCTTGGCTCAAGACGCTGTCGATTGCCATCTGCGAAGCTGGATCAACAGCATATTCAGCCAACTGAACAGCGCCGGCTGGATCGGTGATGTACGGTACGGATTGGTTGCCGCTCTGCATGACATTGGTGCCCGAGAGGGAAACATTCATGGCGATCGAACCACTTGAATTGGCCTGCGAGAGACAATCTGCCATCCGGCCTGCCCAGCCCCTCGGACCGCTTCCAGCTACTTGGGGGACGACGGTCTGCCAGTGCAGTTGTTCATCCGAGTGGGAGAAAAGCCCTGTTGGAAGGGAAGCGACACCGGAAAGGTATTGCTGGATTGTCAGCGGTTCAACCAGTGTGCCGACATTACTGACAAAGGCTGCATGGCCGGCGTTGTATAGCGCCTGTAGCTCAGTCAATGCCGGGTGCAGGCCGAATTCCGTGTAGGCTTGTCCGGTCGTGCTGATGGGCAATAGACTGTTCTGCTCGAGGGCAAGCGTGCTGCGGACGGCCGCATACGCATCGTAGGCCTCCTGCTGTCGTGGAACCAGCATGTTGAAAGAATCATTTCCCCCGCTTAGAAAGAGGCATACCAATGCCTTGTATCCCGGTAGTGGTCCACCCGATACAGCGCCGGCGGTTAACTTGAGGGTGAAGAGCGATGAAAAAAGCGATATGGACCCCACCGCGGCGCAGTTTGCCTCAACAAGAAATTTACGGCGGCTGATTTTTCTGGGGGTTTTCATGATGGGTTGGAGGGCTTAATAAATCACGTTGAATTCAGGCAACAATGAGATCAGCGACAGGGCCAGTTTAACCCGGATTTCCCGGTCGGAGAGGGTTGAAGCCGGCATCGGGTCAATTGTCTCAAACAGTATCTGGCGGTTTTCATCACTCAACCTTCCAGCAGTGAGGACAAGGTCCAGATGGTCGATGAGGACACTGGTGTCTGCCGCCAGTCCTGCTTCATAACTCAAGTCAAGATCGCCCTGGCTGTAGCCGCGAGCACCGATAACATCTGCAATGCCTTCGTAGACGAGCGTGCGGATGGCGTTGGCGAGTCCAAGGGAAGTCACATCCGTGGTAATTTGAAATTCGGGGCTGAACAAGTCACGATCCTGGAGCGAGCCCAGCGGCTGGTGATCCGATTGGTAAAAGTTGAATACGGAAGGGGAGTTAAACGGGGCCTGAGCAATCACTTGGTCCAGCTTCCAGAATGGAAGCAGGCCGAAGGTTTGCGGGGAAGTGATTTCAAAAACGCGAGCGTAATGGAGGAGCCTGACCAAAGGTTCCCGGAGTTTTCCGTGGGCCGTGTCGAGTGACAGGGCTGGTTCACGGGCTTCCGGATGGAGCAGGATCGCCTTGAAGACAACTGCCAGGTCCCCGCGCTGGCCTGTGCCTGAACCGTTGTAAGTTCCCTCATTGAACGCCTGCGCGACAGCTTGAATGTAATTCGGGGAGGGGTTGGAAACGGTCAGGCGTTGGATCAGGCGGCGCGCGATGAAGGGGCCGACATTGGGATGATTGAAGAGGTGATCCAGGAAGGCATTGATCTCGGCAATTGCACCCGCGTTTGTCTCCGGAAAGGGATCCAGGGTGCTTCCATCGAGCAAGGTCTTGGCGCTGAAATCATGCCATGAGCTTTGCATGCGCATCGGGTCAACGTAGTTACCGAATTTTATTTCAATATTTCCCTCATCGCCGATTCCCGAACGCCCGTTGTATTGTTTGCGCAAGCCGGTGAAGATCTTTGCCACTTCGATGATGTCATTGTTGTCGTAAGTGGGTATCCCATTCCCGTTGGCATCCCTCTGCAGCGAGCCATCCTGATTCAGCATCCAGATCCCGATGGTGAACAACTGCATGATCTCACGCGCATAATTTTCATCCGGAAAGGTGCCGACGACTGGATCCTCTTTCCGGTTGTCGAGGTAAGTCAGGTAATCTCCCATGCTCGGGTTGAAAGTGACCTCGCCAAGAATGTCGCGGAAGTTCCCGAAGGCGTGCCTTACAAAGATGTCGTAATATACCAGGAAGCGCTCGGCGGCGTTCGTCTGAGTCGATCCACCTTCCCCGAGGACAAAGATCTGTGACAAGGCCCAGGCGGCTCGCTGCCGCAATGCGTCGGGGGCTGTTGTCGCCACCTGATACCAGACAATTTCCTTTGTTTCCCCCGCGGAGAAGGAAACATCATTCGCGTTTCTGCCAGCAGCAATCGCATCCGCCTGATCAGGATCGATCCGGTCCTGACCATTCAGCCAGTAGGAAAGCTGGGTACCATTGGCAGGATTGTGGCCCACCTCAAAGGGAGAGTTGAGGGAATTGTCTACGAAGGCCGGATTGCTCCGCTCGCGCCAGAACTTCCGCAGGGAAGTCACGTCGAGCGCCATTTGCTCATCAATCCACTGTTCGAAGTATCCGTACGGGTAATCATTGATTCCGGATGGCGTTTCGATTCCCGGGAATGAGTCGATCAGGTCACGGGTTGGACCAAAGCTTGCCTGCTGCAGAAACCTCGAAACAGAGCTCGCGGTATTCAGTCCGCTCGAAGGAGAGGCAAATCCGCGAAAAAACCGCGCACCGGCCTCGAGGGGATGGGTCAGGCTCTTGTTCGTGCCTTCACCCGCAATCGAAAGAAGGTTCGGGAAACTGTTTTCCCAGCCGAATCCGTAGTCCCGGCCAACCATCTGCCAGTCGATCAGGTTCCTCGACCATTCCATCGACTGGAACATGTCAGGGCTCCCTGCCGGGGGAAGCTGGATGTGCATCTGGCCATCCGTCACAGTCAATTCAAGGCTTTCCATGCCTTGGCCGCTCAGCGGGACCAATAGCGATGAGACGGATATGGCCAGTATCCTGGCCCGGTTTTGCGGGGTAGGCGACATTTGCTAATCTGTGAGACAGTAATTGAGTCCAGCGACTCTCAGAAATGTTCAATTTCAGCTCGGTAGTCGAGATTTATAAAAGCCCTGACGACGCGTAAATTAATGAGACTAATAGTGTAAAACAGATTGACTTATCATCGCGGGGTGATAGGGCTTGTCCCCTGCTTGTTCAGGAATTATTACCCAGTCCGGGTTATGGCATATCTCTCTTAACCTGGTTATCATCATGAAAAACTCGTTTAAAATCCTTTGCCCGCTTGTTCTTTCCCTTGTTTTGCAAACGGTGCAAGCCGTTGACACGGCGGCCCCACTTCTGACCTCGATCAGCGTGAGCCCCGCATCCGTTGACGCCTCCGGAGGCGACCAGATCATAACAGCGACGCTGACGATCACCGACGACGAAAGCGGGCTCAACTTTGGCAATATCTTCCTCTATAACCCATCCGGAACCTTTGTTGACGCCATCTTTTTCAATACGACAGCGACGTACTTGACAAGCGGGACGGCCACTAATGGCACCTACGAGGTACAGGCGACTGTTCCCCAATATGCGACCCCCGGGACATGGGAAGTGCGGGTTTTTCTGCGCGATAATTTAAATCAGGATCGCCGCTACGGTGGGACCAACGAAGCTTTCCCTAATCCCGGCGACGAGGACTTTACTGTTGTGAATGGCGGGACTGTCGATTCCACCTCCCCGGGGCTGGTTTCGGTTTCCGTTTCACCGGCTCTTGTCGATACCGGGTCGGGTCCGGCTAATTTGACGGTCTCGCTGAACATCACCGATGACCTGAGCGGGTTTGAAAGCGGCTCTTTGGAATTTTACGATCCAAGTGGAACCTACCGAAGTGACCTGACAGAGTTTTTCTATTTGACTGATGTTCTTTCGGGGGACGCGCTGGATGGGGATTACGAAATTACCCTTAATCTCCCTGCAGCCAGTGCCAGTGGGCTCTGGACAATTGAATTCTTTATCCGCGACCGGCTCGGAAATTCCAGCTACCTGGTCGGGGAGCCAGGTGCGGAGTTTACGGTCACCAACGTGGGAGGCGCGTCCGGTGACCTGTCGGATGCGGTGGACGCAACACAGTACCCCCTAGCCGGTTTTGGCAGCCCGGAATGGTTTTTCCAGACAAATACAACCTATGACGGAATCGACGCCGCCCAAAGCGGGGCGATTGGCGACAATGAAAGTACCACGATGGAGATGGAGTTTAATGGTCCCGGAGGAACCCTGACCTTCTGGTGGAAAGTGGATTCAGAGGACGGGTTTGATTTCCTATCTGTTGATGGGCCATTTGGCTTTTACGATGAAATAAGTGGTGATGTTGACTGGGTACAGGTCACTGTTCCGATTCCTTCTGGAATACAAACCGTGTCCTGGACCTATTTCAAGGATAGCGGTGGCAGCGCCGGAGCGGATGCCGGCTGGGTGGACCGGGTTTATTACTCCAGCCTCTCAGACAACGAGGATCCAGTCCTGCAATATATTAATATCTCCCCGAATCCGGTGGATGTCTCCACAGGAGATCAGACCGTCACCATCACGGTCGAAGTTTCGGATGATTTCAATGGTGTTTCTGAAGGCTACATTTCCCTCTGGGATCCGGATGATTTTGATTATGACTATTTGTTTTTTGATTCTTCAAATCTTGTTTCTGGAGACGCCTATTTTGGAACCTATGAAGTCAGCACAATTTTGTATGAGAGTGATTTTTTCCCCACGCCCTTTGCTGCTCTGGGAACCTGGCGCGCTGAGGTGGAGATCATTGAGGACAACACTTTTAATTCGAGATACTATGGCCCATTTGATGACCCATTCCCGAATCCAGGCGATGAGCTTTTCACTGTCGGGGACGGGCTTGGCGGCGGCGCAGCCCCAATTCTGGAATCCATTGATCCAATTGGACCGGTGAGCGCTGACTTTTCGGCTGGTGGCCAAATTGAGAGCATATCCTTTCGAATCACAGATAGCTCTGATGGTTTCAGCTATGGATATATCTATCTTTATGCCCCGGGTGGGGGATTTGTCAGCTCCACTTATTTTGATGGGGTTTCGCTGACGAGTGGAGATGAGTTTGATGGCACCTACTCCGTCAATGTCAGTATACCACAGTATGCGCCATCTGGCACATGGAGTCTCGCGTTCTCACTTTTTGATTTTGCGAATAATTTCAGCGATATTCCATTTGAAACTGCGTTCCAGAATCCGGGTGAAGAGCTTTTCACGGTTACCAACAGCGGGACCGCCGACACGGCGGATCCGGTCTTGCAATCAATTGTCGTTTCCCCTGCAGCGATTGATACAACAACAAGTGCCCAGTCCATTGACGTGACGTTGACCATCTCGGAAGACCTCAGTGGCCTGAGTGCCGTCAACCTCTATGTCTATGATCCTCTCGATACTTACATCAATTCTCTCTACACATTCTTTCCCGGGGACGACCAGCTTGGTGGTGTCTTTTCGACGACCCTCGAGATCCCGCAGGGCAGTCTGGAAGGAACATGGGAATTCGCGACAATCATTTACGACAACGTGGGCAATTCCGCACGGCACGGCATTTTCTGGGATCCATTTCCTGTCCCGGGAGATGAGGAGTTCACTGTTGGGCCTGTCAGCCCGTCAACCTTTGATAATTTTGTCAGCTTGTATTCGCTGAGTGGACCGGATGCCTTGCTTAATGGCAATCCAGACGGCGACTGGTACATCAACGCGCTCGAGCTCGTTCTGGGAACAGATCCAACAGTCTGGGACGCCATGAATGCATCCCTCCTCGCTGTTGAAACGGTTGGTGGGGAGCTACGGCTAACCTTTACGGTTAATCCTGCTCTCACGATAGGAAGCAGTGGCAATTTTCTCCAGTTCTCGGATGGTGGAGGGGGAGCTCCCCTTAATTTGACCGGACAGACGTCGGCACTTCTCAACAGTGGCTGGGTCAATGTTCTTCCAACCCTTGTTTCCGGAACCACATATCGGGTCAGTTTGACAATATCGCCCGGTGAGGTCGGCTTTATGCGTCTTGATTTTAATTAGAGCCCAAGCCGTCCAAGGCGAGCCAGGCCTCCAACGGAATTGCTTCCGGACGTGTGGTCCGGTCGCGCCCGTATTCCGGCAGCATTTCCAGCCACGGGTGAAGGTCCTCTCGCTTTTGCAGGAGGCTGCCGATCTGTTTTCGCCGCTGGGTGAAGAGCTGGCGGATGAGCTCGCGGGCTGGCTCGGAAAAGAGGACCGGTTTATCCTTTTTCCGCAGATGCAGCAGCAGGGAATCGACACCGGGGACCGGATAGAAGCAGGCGCGTGAAACTTTGTGGACACCCGCCCGCTCGTAGGCGGCCCCGATAAAGATGGAGATGGCTCCGTAGGCCTTGCTGCCGGGTTGCGCCGTGATGCGGTCCGCGGCCTCCTTTTGCATCATAAGGACCATGTCGGAGGGCAGGGGCACCTCCAGCATGCCTTCCAGCCAGGGAGTGGTGATCGCATAAGGGAGATTGGCGACGACCTTGAGATTTGCTGTTGATTCGGGCGTGCCGGCGCGCGGATGCTTGACGGCGTCTCCCTCGAGCAGATGGAAAGTCCCAGGGAATTCCTTTGAAAGCGTATCCGACAGGTGGCCAGACAGGGACGAGTCGAGCTCAATGGAATACACCGTGCAACCCAGTTCCAGCATGGCCCGGCTCAGGGTTCCCAGCCCGGGCCCGATTTCAATGGCGGTTTCCCCGGCCTGCAGCCCCGCCAACTGAAGCGACTTGCGAACGATATTCCCGTCAATGAGGAAATTCTGTCCAAGCGGTTTGCGCGGCCGGTGCCCGAGTGACTCAAGAAGGGCGCGCGTCGCTGAGGGTGTGAGGGGCATTAATTTATGTAGTGAGCAGGTTTACCCCGCGATAAGGTTTCGATCCCGGCTCAAAAGTCATGGATCGCTTGGATAAACGGTTCCGGATCCTCCATTTTCATGAGGGCCTCCCCGACGAGGATGGCATCCGCCCCGGCCTCAAAGGCCCGCTCGGCATCGGCTATGGAATGAATTCCGCTTTCCGAAATCGCGACGCAGTTCTCCGGAAGCTGCGGGATAATTGACTCGGAGATGGCAAGGTCGGTCACAAAGCGGGTGAGGTCGCGGTTGTTCACGCCTACGATACGGGCTCCACAATTGAGGGCCCTTTCCACTTCAGATTCCTCGTGCACCTCGAAAATACTGTCCAGTCCGGCGAGGTTGGCTGCCTCAAAGAGCATGGACATCTCCTCGTTGGAGAGGGCGCGGACAATGATGAGGATGCAGGAGGCACCGGCCTCGGCCGCCTCAAGGATCTGGATCCGGTCGACGAAGAAATCCTTCCGCAGGGTAGGGGGCGAGTCGGAACGGTTTCCCAGGAGGTCATTCACATTCCAGAGGTCGCGGATGGAGCCGCCAAAGTACTTTTCATCCGTGAGAACAGAAATGGCATCGGTCCCGGCGTTGTAGTAAAGCCGCGCCTGCTCCGGAGCGTCCCGTCCCTCGGCGATTGCCCCCGCGGACGGTGACTTCCGCTTGATTTCCGATATCAGGGCGATCCCTGATTCGCGCCGCAAGGCTTTCTCAAAGCGGCTTGGATGGCTTGATGAGGGATTGAAATGCGCCAGCTCCTCATCCCGGACAGGCCGCCGCCGTTTGGCGACTTCCTGGCGTTTCCAAGCCATGATCTCGGTCAGTTTGTCCATATACGGGATAAAGATTATGAAAATATCAATTGAAGGCGAATTGGAAATCGTAGAAAACCCTTCCAGTGAGTGCTATTCAAGATTTAAGAGAAACAATGGCCCGCCTGCGTGGACCGGGTGGTTGCCCGTGGGACCACGAGCAGACACACCAGAGCCTCTGTGAGCCGCTCATTGACGAGACGGCTGAACTGCTCGATACAATCGACCGCGCCGACATGGAACACATGTGCGAGGAGCTGGGGGATGTGCTCCTGCAGGTCGTCTTCCATGCGCAGATCGCCGAGGAAAACGGGCATTTTAATTTCGATGACGTGGCCCGCGGGATCAACGAGAAGCTGATCCGGCGGCATCCGCATGTGTTCGGGGATGTGGACTTGAAGGATTCCGATGAGGTTCTGAAGCAATGGGAGGCGATCAAGGCCGAGGAGAAGAAAAACGGTCCTGCTGAGAATGGCCTGTTCAAGCGCCTGCCGCCGTCTTTGCCGGCCCTGATGTTTGCCGGTAAAGTGGCCAGGCAAATCCATAAGAAGGGATTAAAGCATGACCAGTTGCCGGACCCGGAGGGTGTCGACGCGCTTGCCGAAGGGCTTGAAGAAGAAGAGGCAGGGGAATTCCTTTACCAATATGTGTGTGCCTGCCAGCAGGCCGGGATTGATCCCGAGACGGCATTGAGAAAGCATAGCTCGAAATTAGTCAGTGAAATCGAAGGCAAAGCAGAACACGTTTGATCTAGTGTGTCTCCAGTCCGCTTCCGGTGCGATGCTGGTTCCGTACAGGTTTGAGCGGACCCGGCAGGTGAAGCGGATGAACCTGCATGTCGATTCATCCAGCGTGGTGGTCCTGAAAGCGCCCCTGAGGCAATCACAGGCTAGCGGCGTGCGTTTTATGGAGGAACATGGTGACTGGATTTGCCGGATGCTGGAAACCCGGAAGTCCATTCCGAAATTGCATTCCTACCTGATGAAACATCCGCACCTTTCACTGGCGGGCCGGAGCGTTCCCCTCGTCTTGCGCTTCAAGGCAGGCGTTTGCCAGCATGTGATAGAGGATACCGCAGGCAGGGTCATCCTCACTGTTGATCCAGGCAAAGTCCTGGTTCCCCAGCTCGTGAGTCTTCTCAAGAGTATCGCCCGTGAGTTTCTTCCCACCCGGCTGATGGAACTTGCCCGAAAGCATCAGTTGAAGCCTCACGGGATTACGGTTCGCAACCAGAAAAGCCGGTGGGGATCCTGTAGTGAGACGGGAGCCATTTCCCTCAATTGGCGCCTGGTTCTTCTTTCACCACCGCTTCAGGATCATGTGCTGTTGCATGAATTGGCGCATTTGAAGCACTTCGACCATTCCAAGGGATTCCACCAGTTCCTCAAGGCCCTCGATCCTTCGTCCGAGAAACACGCCCGCCGTCTCGATGCGGATGCTTCCCTGTTGATTGATCTCGGGCAGGCAGAGTTGTGAGTGGCTGGAAGATCAGCGCTGATACTGGTGGTACCTTCACCGATTGCCTCCTGGAGGGCCCGGATGGCCAGATCAAGCGGGGCAAGGTCCTGTCCTCCGGGTGCATCAGGACCCAGGTCAAGCGGGTTGTCGATGCCGGACGGATTGAGATAGTTCCTTTTGCGATCAGTCCCGGACAATGGATCATAAACAAGCCCGTGAGTATTTCGGGAAAACCCTGCGGCCGTATCAATGGAGCGGATGGGGTGATTTTGGAATTATCCGTCCCGGAAGGGATCCGCGGGGGTGATGTCCTTGAAGTCGATAGCGAATGGGAAGCGCCGGTTCTGGCAATGCGTCTCTTGTTCGAGAGCCAACATTCCAACGTCGATGAGGCATTGTCCTTTCGTCTCGGTACGACCAAGGGGACCAACGCCCTGCTGGAGAAAAAAGGCGCTCCAACAGCCCTGTTCCTGAGCAAGGGGTTTGAGGATCTTCTTCTTATCCGCGACCAGAAACGGCCGGAACTGTTTAGCCGTAAAATTGACAAGCCGCTTCCGCTTTACCATCGCGTAGTGGAAATTTCAGGACGTTTGGATACACATGGCAATGAGTTGGAGCCGCTTGATCTTGAAGCGCTTCGCAAGGCTGCAAACCGGGCCTTGCAAGACGGCTGTGAAGTGGCGGCGATTTGTTTTCTCAACAGCTGGAAGAACCCGTGTCATGAGTTGGCAGCGGAAGGCATCCTTTCGGAGTGCGGATTCAAAACCGTGTGTTGCTCTTCCTCTATCCGTCCGCTGATCAAATATCTTGACCGAACGGAGACCACACTCGTCAACGCTACCCTGAGTCCAGTCATGGATTCCTATCTGGATCGCGTGCAGGGTGAGATTGGGGATAACCGGTTATGGGTGATGACGAGTGCCGGAGGATTGGTTTCCCGGGCGCGGTTTCATGCCGTTGACAGCTTGGTCAGCGGGCCCGCAGGGGGCGTCCTCGGCGCGGTTGAAGCCGGTAAAAGAGCCGGCCTTTCACGAATTATCGGACTCGACATGGGCGGCACCTCCACCGATGTCTCGCGATGGAAAAACAATCTTGAGCTACGTCAGCAGATTCAGGTCGGGGAAGCGCGTATTTTAACACCGGCCTTACCCATTGAAACGGTCGCTGCCGGTGGTGGTTCAATTTGTGGTTTCAAGGATAGCACGTTGTTTGTGGGACCGGAAAGTGCAGGAGCAAATCCCGGCCCGGCGTGCTATGGAGCGGGCGGGCCGTTGACCTTGACAGATGTCCATCTCCTCCTTGGTCGAATGGATCCCGATGGCTTTTCAATTCCGATCCGGTTTGATTTGGCGAAGCAGGCAATGCAGGCTGTTGCCGACGAGGCGGGCGAGAAGGACTGGCGAACACTGGCCGAAGGGTTTCTCACCGTCGCCACCGAGCGCACGGCCCAGGCGATTCGCCAGATCAGCCTGCGGGAAGGTGAGGATCCAGCGGCCTACGGCCTGGTTGCCTTCGGTGGGGCCGGAGGGCTGCATGCTTGCCGCGTCGCTGAGTTGCTCGGGATTAAACAAATCATTTTTCCACCCGATGCGGGCATTCTCAGTGCACGGGGGATTCATACAGCTCCCCGTGAATCGGTGATCGAACGGCAGGTCATTCAGGCCTTTGAAGAAGGCGAGCCGTGTCTTGAATCACACTTTTCTGAAATGCAACTGGAGGCTACCGGCCACTTGCAAAAGGATGGGGTTGATCGGGATGATTTAAGCCCTCGATCCTGCAGTGTCTTTATTCGCCTGCAGGGGCAGGAAGCCTCCATTCCGGTCCAATGGGAGTCAGGCTCGGATGTCGGACGGGTTTTCCGTGACAAGTTTATCGCAATCTTCGGGTATTTCCCAAAGGGCGCCCAGCTGGAGATTGTCAAGCTGAGGCTCCGCTTGCTTGAGCGTAGTGAAAAAACCGTTACAGAGAAATTTGAGGAACAACGGGTTCCTTCAAATCCGGAGCGGTCAGTGGAGGGATTTCTGGAAGGGGAAGAAGTCAGAATTCCCGTCCACGAGCGCATTTTGCTTCATCCCGGCAATGTCATCGCGGGCCCGGCTATCATTCGGGATCCTTACGGCACCGCATTTGTTGAGTCTGGCTGGAAAGGAATTGCCGGGACGGAAGGCAGTGTGCAAATCCTTCCGGTTGAGGGAAAACTTGCACAACCGCAGTTTGCGCGCTCGGCGAAAGTCGAGCGGACTCTCGTCCTGAATCGCATTGCCGGGATGCTGGAGGAAATGGGAGATCAGCTGCAGCGAACGGCCCTCTCAACCAACATTCGTGAGCGGTTGGATTTTTCATGCGCCTTGCTCGACGAGAAAGGCCGGCTGCTGGCGAATGCCCCGCACATTCCTGTCCATCTGGGAGCGATGGGATTGTGTGTGCGCGAGTGTCTGAAGCAGTACACCTTCACACCCGGGGATGTGCTTGTAACCAACCACCCCGGTGCAGGGGGTTCACATCTGCCCGACGTGACTTTGATCTGTGGACTCTTTGATGCAGAGGAACGCTTGATGGGTTATCTGGCCAACAGGGCTCACCATGCGGAAATTGGAGGGCGTAGCCCCGGCTCCATGCCGGCTGATGCCCGGACTCTCGAGGAAGAAGGTGTGCTGATTCCTCCACAATGGCTGATTCATAAGGATTCCGACCGATTCGACCTTATCGAGCAACTTCTCAGCACAGCTCGTTATCCGACACGCTCAATCCGGGAGAACCGCATTGATCTGGAAGCCCAGCTCGCTTCACTCCAGAGGGGTCGGGATCTCTTTAATGATATATTGCGCGACTTTTCAGCGGGAAAAGTCTCGGCACATTTCAATGAGCTTTTCGGCTTTGGCGTATCGGCAATGAAGCGATATATCGAGTCCTGTGATTTGAGCTCCAGCCATGTGGTCGAAACCATGGACGACGGTCACGAGATCTCTGTTACCATCGAACACCGTAGCGGGATCATGGAAATCGATTTTGACGGCACATCGACAACCCATCCCGGAAATCTCAATGCAACTCCGGCAATTGTGCGAAGTGCTGTCTTGTATGTCCTTCGCCTGCTCGTCAATGAGCCCATACCCCTGAATGAGGGACTTCTTGAAGGGGTCCGAATCAAGCTGCCCGACTGTTTTCTCAACCCTCTTTTTTCAGATGATGCACGTGCTTGCCCCGCCGTTGTCGGGGGAAATGTTGAGACGAGTCAGCGCATGGTCGACGCTCTTGTCCGCGCCTTTGGCTTGATGGCCTCCGGCCAGGGCACGATGAATAACCTGCTCTTTGGCAATGAGCAATTTGGATATTATGAAACAATTGGCGGCGGTGCGGGTGCAGGGGAATGTTTTGACGGTGCTTCCGGTGTCCATGTCCACATGACGAATACCGCCATCACCGATCCCGAAATTCTTGAAAACCGTTTTCCGGTCTATTGTCGTGAGTTTTCACTACGCAAAGGATCTGGTGGCACGGGAATCTTTTCCGGTGGAGATGGCCTTGTCCGGGAACTGCATTTTCTGGAAAACGTCTCCGTCTCCCTGCTCAGCCAGAACCGGAATCAAGGGCCAAGAGGTCTCCATGGCGGTGCTGACGGCTTACCCGGACAGCAATGGATCGTTTCCAGGGATGGAATCAAAAAGCGGATTGAGGGGCATGCCCAAGTTTCATTGGAGGCGGGTGAGGGCATCCGGGTCGAGACACCCGGTGGCGGTGGTTGGGGACGAAGGGGCTGAGTTATTCCCCTGAGAGTTCCTTGGAACGCTTAGTCGCCGCCGCGACGGTTTCCTTGATAATCCCACGGAAGCCAGCATCCTCCATGACCTTCAGTCCGGCAAGTGTTGTTCCCCCCGGTGAGGAGACCCAATTGCGATGCGTTTCCGGTGTTTCCGGAACTGCCTCCAGCAAAGCCGCCGCCCCTTGAACCGTTTTTAAGGCGAGCTTGTATGCGGTTGCCTCGTCAAGGCCAGCGGCAACACCCCCGTCCCGGAGCGCGGCGATAAACTCGAACACATAGGCTGGTCCGCTTCCGCTGACACCGGTTACGGCATCAAGAAAATGTTCATCCATGGAAACAGCTTCACCGAGTGCGGAAAGAATGGCCCGGACGACCTGTTCATCTTCTTCATTCATTGGATGAAGCGGGCTGTAGGCGCTGATACCAGCCCCAATCATTCCCGGTGTGTTCGGCATTGTACGGACAATATTCGCCGTTCCGGGAAAGACTTTCTTGAGTCGGCCCAGTGTGGTTCCCGCGAGAATCGACAGGACCCGCCTGCCGGAAGAGAGCTCGGACAAGGATTCCGGAAGTTCCTTCAATTGCTGCGGTTTGCAGGCGAGGATGACCCATTGGGCATCTTTAAAAAACACCTTCCAATCATATGTGAAGCGGATACCCGTATCTTCGGAGAGGGCCTCGGCTGTCCCGTCGCGGGCGCCCGTGCAGACTATATCCTCAGCGTTCCACGGACCGGTTTTCAGGAGTCCGCGGACCATTGCGCCAGCCATGCGACCGGCCCCGATGAAGGCTAGCCTAGGCTTCATTTTCACCACCCGGACCGTGTTCAAGAGGGAATAGGGCGACTGCCTGTGTGCCTCCGTCCTCCCGGTCAATGACCTCAATTGTTCCGCCAAGACAGCTCACGCTGTGACGGGCAATGGTCAGTCCCATCCCTTTGCCAATAACCGATGATGAAGAAACAAAGGGATCAAAAATGCTGTCACGGATCTTTTCATCAATTCCCTTGCCCCTGTCCATGACGCGTACCTGTACGTGGGGCGCCCCCTCGAACTCCACCTCTTTTGATTCGAGAATGATCTCTCCAATCTTTGGGTTTGTATCCGCATCATTGGCGAAATAACTCTCGTAAGCATTTTGCAGCAGGCGTTCGATGCAAACTTCCATCAGCTCACGGTTAGTAAAAAATTCCATGTCATCCTCAAAATCTGAACGTACATCCACCTTGGTAGATGTGTTGGAGGAACCATGAAAACGGGCGACGGCCCCCTTCAGGATTCGCGCCAGTTCAGTGGGCTGTTTCTGCAGGGATTTGAATTGGCCAATTACCTGTAGTTGCTGGACAATACGCGTTACGCGCTGAATGGCATGCTCAAGCTTGCCACAGGCGTTAAGCACTCTATCCGGCTTGCCCGAATTCATTTGCAGGAGGTTCACATACCCAAGCATCACTCCCAGAAGGTTGTTGATGTTGTGGGCAATGCCCTCCGTGAGATGCATGATCGCTGATTGCCTGCGGGATTGTTCCAGTTGGCGGGTCAGTTTGATGTTTTCCCGGTGCTCCTCGACAATCCGCAACTGTGTCCGGATTCGTGCCACTGTTTCATCAAGGTCAAAGGGCTTCGTGACATAGTCGGCAGCGCCTGCCTCAAGTCCATGTACCTTTTGTTCCCTTGTACCCAGGGCCGTCAGGAAAATAACCGGAATTTCACGTGTCTCCTCGGCCTTTTTCAAGGCCTGGCAGACCTCAATCCCATTCATGCCCGTCATCATGATATCGAGCAAAATCACATCAGGCCGCTCTTGAGTGGCCAGGCGGATTGCCTCGGGCCCGTTAGTGCAGCTGACAACATCCATATCAATCATCTCAAGCTTACGCTCGATCAGGCGGATGTTCAGGATTTGGTCATCGACGACGAGTATTTTGGAGCGGGACATTTCGATCAGTGGTTCTTTTTCTGGCTGAGCTCCCATGCTTTCATTGTGTTGTGCATGAGCATTGCCACGGTCATGAGCCCGACTCCTCCAGGGACAGGTGAAATAGCGTCGCACTTGGGTGCAACCGCATCAAAATCAACGTCACCCACAATCCGGTAACCCTTCTTGCTGGATGGATCATCGACCCGGTTGATGCCTACATCGACGACAATCGTCCCCGGGCTGACCATGTCTGCCGTGACAAAATTTGCCTGACCGATGGCCGCGATGAGAATGTCTGCTTGCCGTGTGATGTTGGACAGGTTGCGTGTCCTTGAGTGGCAGACCGTGACGGTCGCGTTAGCGAAGGGATCCTTGCGCATGAAGAGCAGGGCTGCGGGTTTGCCGACAATCAGTGAGCGACCGAGGACAACAACGTGGCGACCCTCCGTCTTGATTTTGTAGCGGCGGATCATTTCCGCGATCCCGGCAGGGGTGCAGGCAACAAACGCTTCCGGATCTTCCTGGACCAAGCGTCCCAGATTGTTGGTCGAAAAGCCGTCGACATCTTTTTCCGGAGCCACCGAGTTGAAAACCGTCCGCTCATCCATGTGTGAGGGCAGGGGAGCCTGAACAAGGATCCCGTGAACCGATGAATCCGCATTCAGGGATCCGATTTCCTCCAGCAGTTGCTCTTGGGTTATGGATTCAGGAAAGGTCTTCAACCGGCTCTCAATCCCGACAAGGGCGGCCTTTTTCTGCTTTGAATTCACATAATAGACCGAAGCCGGATCTTCGCCAACCCGGATAAAGGTCACGCACGGCGGCGGCCCCTTCGCATCGGCTAGTTTTTCCTTTAATTCGGAAAGGATTTCCTGTGATAGTTTCTTGCCGTCGAGTAGTTCCATCTGTGCGATTGCCGGAAATTTATTTTAGCCGCATGTTGCGGGCCCGGATAATCCAATCCTTCGAGGACTCCATGAAGTCCCGCTCACCATGTATGATGACCGCCTTGTCTAGGTAGGTCTTCAATGATCCCGGTATGACAATCTTGCTTGTATCCACCCAGGCAATACGATTTCCCTCCGGACTTTCCAGATAAAAGGGCGACTTCGGCTTGAAGAGCCCAAAGGCCTTCTTGGAGAGTTTGAAAGTTCCCTGATAACTTTGGCCAATGACATCAGGCGGAGTGACTGAGGATGGCTGCCTCTCTACCTGTGGGACCATGGAGCTTGCGGGTGCGCGTGTCTGTGTCTCCACAATCGGGCTTTCCTCGATAACCGGAATTGGGGCCATTAGTGGAATCGGTTCAATTGAGGGAGCTGGCGCCGGGGCAACAGCCACGATTGGTGCCTCGGCCTCAGCGGTTACTGGTGGCAGCGGCGGCGGTGAATCGAGGACAAAATAGACGGGATAACGCATCCGGATCTGGAATTTCCACCAGGCTCCCGTATCCTTAATCTCAATATAGGATCCGTCCCGGTAGGTCCCAAGGACGGGGCTGTCAGTGGATGGGCCTCCATAGATAATTGCCCCGTTGACCGGCAGGAGGTCTTTCCCGATTTTTCCATCGGGCGTATATCCATCCACATTGTCTTCAAACTCTGCATAGTGCCAGCCAAGCGCGGCCTTGGCATCGTCCATTACCGGAGCGGGTTGCCCGAGGCGCGGGTCATCAAGGGTGACAGAGTCCACCTTCCCGGCTTGGATATCCGGTTGCATGTAAAGGTCAATCAGCCCTTGTCCGTTCGCCACCCCTGCGGAGACAAACGCACTTAGCAGGACAAGTGTGCGCGTAATTTTCTTTTTCATCGTTATGGGATTAGTTTGGTCACACTGTCCGGCAGGCTCAATCGAATAATTTTACGGGCTGGACAGTTCAAGTGGGTTTGGCGCCTCCCGGCGAGGCAAAGAGCAGTTTGATATCCCGTTTGCCAAGGATCCTGAATCCGCCCCTTGGGATTCCCTTCACGGCATACTGGCCGATCTGGAACCGCCGCAACTTTTTAACATCGTACCCGAAAGCATAGAATAAACGCCGGATTTCACGCTTTTTCCCGTGATGCAGGGTCACTTCAAGCTTCTTCCAGTTCTCTTTGCCCCCCAATCCGGATGGAAAGACTTTATCGATGGCCAGGGGTTCGCCTTCCCACTTGATCCCGCGGATCAACTTTGGCACATCGCTCGGCTGAAGAGGTTTGTCGATTTCCACCGAGTAGAGTTTCACCACATTAAAGGAGGGGTGGGTGAGTTCCTGCTTCAGCTGGCCATCGTTGGTGAGAAGCAGCAGGCCTTCGCTCTCCAGATCCAACCGGCCCACGCAAAATAGCCTCTCAGTCTGGAGCTCCTTTGGCAACAGGTCGAACACGGTCCGTTTGGCGTGGGGATCGCTGTTTGTGCAGGTCACGCCCTTGGGCTTATTCATCGCCAGGACCAGCTTCTGGGGTTCCCTGCGCGGAATCGGGTTTCCATCCACGGCCACCTGATCCTGTGAGGGAAGGCATTTGTCACCCAATGTGATGATTTGGTCGTTTACGGTGACCCGCCCTTCTTCAATCCACTCTTCAGCCTGTCGACGGGATGCCAATCCGCGGTCTGCGATCACTTTCTGCACACGAACCGGTTTTTCCGTTCTCATCCATACACGCATCTGTTCATGCTTAAGACTTGTCAAGGCTCAGGAATCCACCTACATTTCCTTTCTCTACTGTGGAATATTCTGCTTAGTTGTAAAAAAACCTGTCATGAAAACATTTATTAAACCAATTCTCTTCACTTTACTGGCACCTTTTGCCCTCCAAGCGGCTAATGTCGCAGAAGTCGTTTACGAAGAGCCGGATGGAGCGCTCTACACTCGCGGCGGCATTTACAATATCGAGGTCGGCCAGGAACTCATTGAAGGTGATATTTTACAGACCAACGATTCAACGGTTATCCTCTCGCTTTGTGAAGGCTCCCTGTTGACGGCCTACCCGGGAACGGAAGTCCAACTCGCCCTGCTTGGTGATGGGACAGTGGCCGTCAAGTTGGTGCGCGGTGAAGTTCTGGGTGATATTTCGGACGATTGCCGTCTGGATGTGAAGACCAAGGTCGGCACAGCCAGTATCACGGATGGCGTATTTGGCGTTGTACAGAATCTCGCTGGTGACCAGGGATGGACAATGCAGGTTCGCAACCTTGACGGCGAAGTAGACTTTATCGGTGATCCGAAGCTGGACACCAGCAATATGACGGTGTCCCTGATTGAGCCGAACGAGACAATCAATATCCCTGCCGGTGAGGAAATTATTGTCCGCGGTATTTATTACGAAAGCACGGACATTTTCGCCCTCACACAGGGAGGCGCTGCCCTTGCTTCGATGACCTCCGAGGATATCCAGGGTCTGCGTGAAGCCGTTTCGGAAATGAGCTCGGCTGTGTTGCCGGAACCTCCGACCCCGACCCCGCCGCTCATTATCGAGATCCCATACGAGGATATCGAGACGGCGAGTGACAAGGGCTAAGCGTCCCGATCAGCCTTGACGGCTGGCCTCAACAATTCTTTCAAAGACCTCAGAGATCGGGAGTTTCCCGATCTCTGTTGGTGAAAGACGGTTGCGATGGGGCTCTGGAAGTGTTGTCAGCGACTCCTTGAGAGTGACGTGGCGGTTGGCTTCCACCTCATCCACCCGGTCCACAGGCGTGAACAGGGGAACCTTTGCCAGCACCTCGGGATGTTTGCGGATCATTTCCAGCATGGCTAAAACCGCTTCACAGAACCGGTCCAGTTCACTCTTCGAGTAGCTCTCGGTCGGTTCGATCATGAGCCCAAAGGTCTCCGGCCAGGCAACTGTCGGGGCGTGGAAACCAAAGTCCAGGAAGAGCTTTCCAACCCGGGTGATGACAAGTGCGCGCGGGACCCCGACCTGCTCCAGACGGACAAAGTCCTCCTCGGAAAGAGTCAGGATGAATTCATGCATGCGCGGGGTTGCCACTGCATCCGCCGGGAGGGTAGGAAACGCTTCACGAAGCTGTTCAAAGCAGTATCGTGCACTCAAGACGGCGACCGCTGTCATGCGACGGACACCTTCTTTTCCCAGCCGCAGGAGGTAGGTGTAGGCGCGCACCTTGTGCGCGAAATTGCCCCAGTGCCGGTGAAAACTTCCAATGCTCTTCGGGGTACGAACCGGCACATAAGCACCCTCCCGTTTCTCGATTTGAAAACCGGGCAGGAAGGGAACAAGCCGTTCGCTCACACCGACAATGGCATCGCCCGGACCGCCTCCGCCATGTGGAATGGTCCAAGTCTTGTGTAAGTTGTTGTGCACCGCATCGACGCCCATGGCACCGAGGTCGCACCATCCGGCGATGGCGTTCATGTTCGCTCCGTCCATGTAGACAAGTCCCCCGGCGTCATGAACCAGCTTGGAAATCTCGGCAAAACAGGTCTCAAAGATACCGCAAGTGTTCGGGTTGGTGATCATCACGCCCGCCAGACGGTCTTTGTAGATCTCCACCTTCGCGCGAAAATCCTCCATATCAATCGATCCGTCGGGAGCGCTTTCCAGGAGGACAATACCGGTCTGCAGGCCATCCACTTTTTTGGTGCGATAGCCCGCCATGACGGCAGTGGCAAAATTGGTACCGTGGGCGGAGGCGGGAATGAGAATCACATCGCGATGTCCTTCACCGCGGTCCTCGTGGTATGCCTGAAAGAGCTTGATCCCGACCAGTTCCCCTTGCGCGCCGGCCACCGGTTGGGTAGTGATTCCGGCAAGGCCAGTGATTTCCTTGAACCATTCCTGAATCTCGTAAAGGAGATGCAGCGATCCCTGTGCATCCTCGAGTGGAGCCTGCGGGTGAATATCAGTAAATCCCGGAAGGCTGGCTGCCCAGTCATTGATAAAGGGGTTGTACTTCATCGTGCAGGACCCGAGCGGGTAGCAGGCGTCGTCCGGGCTGACGTTCAGTTCACCGAGAGACTGGTAATACTTGATGATCTCTTCGTCTTCCATTTCCGGAAGGCCAAGAGCGCCGCTGCGCAAATCGGAGGTGGCCAAATCGCTTATGAATGCGGATTCCTTTTCGGCGACATACCCACACTGCTCGAAAACGGGTAACAGGCGGTCCAAATCCATTTCCCGGTCACTGAAGGACATTTTCAGCAGTGAACCCTTGCCTTCAATCCTGTCGGAAATGTCCACCCCGAGATGAATTGATGCCTGCCGGGCGGCTTCAATCAGTTCGGGAACTGACCCATCCACGGAGAGCAGGATTTCATTCACAAACGTCGATTCAGGGAAGGCCAACTGGATGCCCTTGAGGCGGCTCAGTTTTTCCACTGCCTCAAGTGCCTGCTCACGGGCCTTTGAAAAAGCTTTTTGCATGCCGGATTCCCCGCGAGAGAGGATGGCGGCACCGGCAATTGTTGCGAGAAAGGCCTGGTTTGAACAGATGTTGGAAGTCGCCTTGTCCTTTCGAATGTGCTGTTCACGGGTGCTCAGCACCATGACAAGGCAATCCCTGCCGGAAATATCCTTGGCCTTGCCAACATAGCGCCCAGGTGTCTGCCGGATTGTGTTCTTGTTCTCCTCGTTGTGGCGGACCCCGAAAAGCCCGAGTCCCGGTCCCCCGAAGTTGGGCCCGATGGCAAGGTGCTGAGCCTCGCCGACAATCATGTCTACCCCCTTCTGCCCGTACTCGGTAGGCGGCTTGAGGCCGCCTGTCCCGAGAAGCGCCGGATCAATCACAGCGATGCTCTTGGTCTTGGATGCGAGCGTCAGGTCAGCCAGCGCATCCACATCCTCAAGGAGTCCCAGACAGTTCACCTGCGGAAAAACAATCCCCGCCACAGCTTCTGCGCCCTCCTCAAGGGCTGCCCGCATCAGGGAAAGGTCTGTCCGGCCCGTCGCACGATCGAGCGGGACCCATTTTACTTGGATGCCGGTTCCGGGAAGAAGGGTTTCAATGACCTCACGGTCTCCCGGGTAGATGCCTTCGGAAATGATGATCTGGTCGGCCTTCCGGCTTACGCGGACTGCCGTTGCCATGGCTTCAAAGGTCGCCGTGGAACGCTCGTACAGGGAGCTGTTGATGGCCTCAAAGCCCGTCAATTGGCTCATCATGCATTGGTAGATCCAGTGGGTGGTCAAAGTGCCTTGGGAGCGTTCCGGCTGGTATGGTGTATAGGCGGTCGTCAGGTTGCGAATGGCGCAGACTGGGTCCACGACAGGCATCACTGCATAGTTCGGAAGCCCGTCCCCAATGTAGGACTCGCAAGGCCGGTTTTCCGCGGCCAGCTCAACCAGTCTGGACTGGAGTTCCTCATAGGAGAGCTCTTCAGGAAGATCAGGGGCTTCGGGAAAAAGGCAGTTGCCGGGTATATGCTGATAAAGCGCCTCGAGTGAATCTGCGCCGACCTTATCAAGCATTGCCTTGATATCGCCCTCCGAGGCGGAGATATAATGGCGGAGAGTTTCGCGCGGAAGGCTTTCCGGGTTAAATGGAAGCGGGTTGGATTGACCTTGTGACATATTGCTCAGACCTTGCTTATCCGTTTTCAAAAAATAAAGATAATTTGGAAAAAGTGATGGTGAATCTTGAGAAAGCAAACACAGCACTGGATTTGTCCGCTGAAAATGGAGGGTTTCAGTGACCAAGGCTGAACGCACGGCCTTTGTTTTGCGTGAACTGGAGCATCTTTTTCCTGATCCGCCCATCCCGCTTAACCACAGCGATCCCTTTTCCCTGCTGGTTGCCGTGCTTCTGAGTGCCCAGTGCACCGATGAACGCGTGAATCAGGTCACTCCGGATCTATTCGCTCTCGCCAAGACACCTGCCGAAATGGCCAATCTGGAAGAGGAGGATATTCTGGCGATTGTCCGACCTTGCGGGCTGGGGCCACAGAAGGCTAAGGCTATCCGCAACTTGTCCAGGATCTTGGTGGAGACGCATGCAGGAGAGGTTCCGTGTGATCTGGAGGAGCTTGAATCCCTTCCTGGCGTTGGTCACAAGACGGCCCAGGTCGTGATGGCACAGGCCTTTGGGGAACCGTCCTTTCCCGTTGATACGCATATCCATCGGTTGGCGCAGCGATGGGGCCTCAGCAATGGGAAATCTGTCCAGCAGACCGAAAAGGATTTAAAGCGGTTGTTTCCCCGGGAGACATGGAATCGTTTGCACCTGCAGATCATTTATTACGGGCGGACTTATTGCATGGCCCGCAGAAAATGCGACGGGTCGGAGAATGGCTGCCCGTTTTGTCCGGTGCTCAACGCCGGTCGCAAACTGCCCCGGAAGACCCGCAAGGCCTGAGGCTGACCGGTCAATTTTGACTAGCCTCATCGCTTGACCGCTGATTGGGGAACCCGACTAATTCATGCATGCGTCAAAACCGGCATTTTTGTCCAAAGTGGTCCTGGTGGATACGGGCTGGCGAGCGCGCTGTGCTCGGGCTGGAACTGGGACATATCATCGGGGCAGCGGGTCCCGGTGTTGGGCCAGCTGAACGCAACGGCTTGAAGTGCATACTCGGGCACTTGAATGCGGGAAGTGGAATGGTTGAAGCCATGCGGGAGGCTTCCCTTTGCTTGCCCGTCGAGGCTTGGAGCCTCTTGCAGGCTGGCGAGCATACCGGCAAGTTTGGTGAAGCGATGTGCGATGTGGGTGAGCTCCTGCGTCAACAGGAGGCCCGGCGCCGGGCGTTCTTCGGGCAGATGTGGTATCCTGCGATGGTGGGGCTGGTCGGCATCGGGGTGATGGCGATTATCCTTTTCTGGGTTGTTCCGCAAATGCGTGAACTGAGCGAGTCCATGGGCCTCGGCGATAATTTGCCATGGCTGACAGAACATATCGGGCAATTGTATGGCGGCATTTTCTCAGGCATAATCACCTTGCTTCTCCTCGGCCTCGCCGGTTTCTCCCTGATTCGGTTAATTGGCAAGCGCTCAGCTAAATGGGGGTACCTCGAGGAAGTAATTGCTGGCCGGTTTCCGGTCGCAGGGAGCGTCTTCAGGCATGTCCGTGAGGCCCGGCTTCTACGACAACTTGGAACCCTCCTCCAAGCGGGCACGCCGATTCCAAGGGCCCTCGAAATGGTTGCTGCAAGCAGTTCAAACCGCTGGGAGCAGGAGGAACTGACGCGTTTTCGCTCCAGCCTTTTGATGGGAATGGGATTCAGCGTTTCCCTCCGTGCCTGCCCGCTCTTCGATGAGGAGGGAATTCCATTGCTCGAGGTGGGCCAGGAATCCGGCAAACTCGAATCCTTTATGCTGCGGATCGCGGCAGGTCGTGAAGAGGAGGTTGCATGGGCAATTGCTCAGATTACCCGGCTGGTCGAACCCCTCTTCCTGTTTGTTCTTTCGGGTGCCATTGGCGGAATGGTCCTTGCCTATCTCCTTCCCATGGTGCGCCTCCTTGAACAGGCCGGAGGCGCATTTTAACAAAGGCATTCGGATGCAGTGGGATTGCTTGCAGGAGCGACCTGCATGAGCATATTCAAATCATGAATGATTCGTGTTTGATCATCACGACAGGTGGCACAATTGATAAGGTGTATTTTGATGCCAAGAGCACTTTCTCCGTCGGCGATCCGCAAATCGGGGAAGTCTTCCGGCAAGCCCATGTCAGTCTCGCGTATGAAATCCTCCCTCTCATGCGCAAAGATAGCTTGGAGATGACGGATGAGGATCGCACCCTCATCCGTGGGGCAATCCTCAAGGCCGACAATCGACAGATACTGGTCACGCACGGAACAGATACCATGACCGATACCGGTAAGTTCCTCGCCGGTATCCCCGACAAGACAATTGTCCTGACAGGCGCTTTGATTCCCGCCCGGTTCCGTGAGAACGACGCAATTTTCAACATCGGGTTTGCCCTTGCCGCTGCCCAGACTCTTTCCGCAGGAGTCTACATCGCCATGAATGGCTGTATTTATGATCCGGAACGGGTTTTGAAAGACAGGGAGGCCAACCGATTCGTCGAGGTCTCTCCGGAGCCCGTCGAGGGACAGGATTGACCAATTCCACAGGGATATTTCAAAGACTTTTCACCATGCCCATTTACGAATTCTTCTGTGAAGACAACAACCGGATCTATTCCTTTTTTGCCCGATCGGTAATCGATGATAAGACAGTGCCGATTTGCCCGGATAATCCGGCCTATTCGATGAAACGGCATGTGTCGGGCTTTGCGGTCATTGGCGAGGCAAAGGAGCCATCAGAAAGTGGGCCCGGAGATGACATGGATGATCCCCGGCTTGAGGCGGCCATGGCTGAAATGGAGCGCGAAATGGCCACCATGGATGAGGAAAATCCTGACCCGCGAAAAATGGGCCAGCTGATGCGCCGCATGTCCGAGCTGACCGGGGAAAAACTGCCAGCCTCGATGGAGGAAATGGTAGGCCGGCTTGAGGCGGGAGAGGATCCTGACAAGCTCGAGGAAGAGTATGGCGACTTGGCTGAGTTGGATGATTTTGGGGACAGCGTTGACGGGGAAACCGGTGGTGAGCAACGCAAGGCACTCATCCGCCGCCTTCGTGGGCCATCGCGAGATCCCGAGTTATACGAATTAAGGGATTACCTCGGGGAATAGCGGTCGCGGCCAGGCCCGGCAAAATTGGCAGGGTGATTGACTCCATTGCCTCATAAGGAGATATTTGTGTATAAATTAATATTTCTTATGAAAAAAGCCTGTACCCTTCTTCTTCTTACTGCGTTTAACCTCGGAGGATTCATTCCATTCCTCTATGCGGAGGCAGAATCTCCCAAAGGGCCGAAGTGGAACGCCGCGCAGGAAAAGATGCGTCGCGACTCGGAGGGATTAAAGGTGATCCGGCATCCTGAAGGGAGACGATCGATCGATCTCGACGGCCGCTTTACACACATGTCCGCCCTGGTCCGGGATGAGAGCGGACAGTTCTGCCAGCATTGCTTTGATAATTTCCAGGCCATGGACAAGGCCATCAGGGGCAATTCCCGGGTTAAACAATCAAAAAAGGTGCAGAATGAAGTGGCTGAAAAGTAGACTGCTTCTGTCGACCCTTGCCTGCCTGCATACCCTGGCCCTTGAGGCGGCAGAGATTATTGTCGTTAACCAGGATTCTGCGGGCTTTGGTTTTAACGACCCGACCCCTGCCACACCAGTAGGCGGAAACCCCGGGACAACACTGGGAGAACAACGCTTCAATCTGCTCCAAAGGGCGGGCGACATCTGGGGCTCATTTCTGCAGAGCAATGTACCAATCCGTGTTCAAGCGGCTTTCTCCGATCTTGGGGGTGATGAAAACGGAACCCCTCTTGCTTCAGCCTCTGCAATCAGTGTGGAAATTAACTTTGCCAACGCACCGCAGTCCGGAGTTATTTATCCGATCGCTTTGGCGAACAGTCTGGCTGGCGTAGACCTCCGGCCAGACGCCAACGATATAAATGTCACGATCAATATTGCTCCCGATACGGATCCGCTCCTCGACCCATGGTATTATGGTTTAGATGGACAAGCCCCGGCCGACCAGACCGATCTGTTGGACGTCCTGCTTCATGAAATTGGCCACGGCCTTGGAATGACGTCGTTCACCAATCTTTCCAACGGCACCTTTTTATCCAACTTGCCGGATATCTACTCATTGAATCTCTTTGATACAGCAGAACAGCTGGGCTGGGGGGAGATGAATAATCCCCAGCGGAAAAACTCCTCCAAAAACGCACCGAACCTTGTCTGGACTGGACCGTACACGACGGCTGCCCAGGCTTCGATTCTTGAGAAAGCCCGTATTCTTGAAGTCGCTACACCGGGCGCCATTGCTGGTGAATATGCTTACGAGCCGGCCCTTTACGGTCCACCGGTTCCCGAGGCTGGAATAAGCGGGATCCTTGTCCCGGTGGATGATGGGATTGCACCCCTTACCGATGCCTGTGAACCAATAACTAACGGGGCCGGGCTTGCCGGAAATATCGCCTACATAGACCGCGGCACCTGCAACTTTGATTCAAAGAGCCTCGCTGCCCAGCTGGCTGGCGCTGTTGCTGTCATTATCGCCAACAATGTCGAGGGTGGTCCGGTTTTCATGACGGGTAATTCAATCGTCGACGGCACAGAACTGACGATCCCCACTATTTCAATTTCCCTCGAGGATGGGCAGGCCCTTGTCAGCCAGTCACCAGGGGTGACCCTGACCATCGGGCTTCCCGCAAGCGACTTTGCCGGCACTAGCGGGGGCTTTGTCCGGATTTATGCACCGGATCCGGTTGAACAAGGATCATCAGTTTCCCATTGGTCAACAGCTGCCTCTCCCGATCTTCTGATGGAGCCGTTTATCAACCCTGTCCTCAGGGAAGATTTGGATCTTTCACTCACGCAGATGAAAGACATCGGCTGGACGGTGCTCGATATCCCGTATCCGTATCTCAACTACACCCTGTGGTCAGAAGAGGCTTTTTCCCAGGGACAGGTCCTGACGGCGCAGGGCGATGATCCGGACAAGGACGGGCTTCTCAACATCGAAGAGTACTTTTTTGGCGGTAGTCCCGAATCGCCTTCTGCCTCGTTGGCGCCGGTCCTCATGCGTTCAGGATCCGGTCTTGAGTTAACTTATTCCCGTTCCAGGTTGCCGGCGGATCTTGGCTTTGTCTACGAGGTGTCCAGTGACTTCGTAAACTGGGATGAGGCACTTGAAGGAGTTGACTATATTTCCGAAACGACCAGCCCTCTGGGGGCCTCAGCGGAGTTGGTCACATTGATCCCGACCACTCCCCCCGGAGGCGAAAAGCTTTTCTTCCGCATCCGGATTATCGTGCAGTAGAAAGCTGGCACCCGCCTACTCGAATCGAAGTGCCTCGACCGGCTTGAGCTGGGCTGCCCTGTACGCGGGAAAAAAGCCGAACCCGACTCCGATAGCGCTGCACACTCCAAGAGCGACACCAATCCAGAGCCATGGAATGATCATGGGAACCTGCATCTGGGCCGCGACGAAATTCCCGAGTAGCCAGCCGAGGAAGATTCCGGCCAATCCGCCAAGCAAGGAAAGGGCCACCGCCTCGAGCAGGAATTGCAACAGGATGTCGCGTTTTCGGGCGCCAATGGATTTTCGCAACCCAATTTCCCTCGTACGCTCGGTCACGCTGACCAGCATGATATTCATAATGCCAACACCCGCGCACAGGAGGGCGATCGCACTGATCAGGAGACCACCTGTGCCAATGACTTTGGCAACTTCAGCAAAGGCTGCCTGCAGGGAATCGTTGGAGTAAATTTCGAAGTTATTCTCCTCCTCGGGCTCAAGGCCCCTGACCTGTCGAAAGTGACCGATTGCCATGTCCTGAGTCGTTGACATTTCGGCCGCGGATGGCGCGAGAATCGAAATATCCATACTGCGGCGCCAGTTCCAGTTGTTGGCGACAAAACGACTGACCGGAATGAGGACAATGTTGTCCATCGAGCTCCCAAACATTTTACCCCTCCGCTTGAGAACGCCCACGACCGTGTACCGGTCGTTATCCGCGACCACGCTCTTTCCGATCGGGTTCTGGTCCGGGAACAGCTCCTCGGATATGTCTGCTCCAAGGACAATGATACTCCGGTTGAATTCCAAGTCGGAGGGCGTCAGGTTTCGGCCAATTTCAATATCGTACTTGTTGGTCAGGAGAAAATTCTCATTCGTCCCGAAGATGGCGTTGGAAGGGGAGGTCTTGCGATCTTCAAAGCGAACGCGCTCGCCCCGGTCCACGCCGTATATGGTGACGGGAATCCCCTCTTCGCGCATGCGCTCGGCGAAGTCCATCGCCTGCCGGGGATCTATATTCGGGCGCTGTCGCCACTTGGATCTTCCGCCTTCAAATTGAATGGCCGGATACTTTGAAATTTCAAATACGTTCGCCGCAAACACGCTCAACCCTGTATCAATACTCTGGCGGATTGCTGACAGGGCGGTCATGACCCCCACGACCGAGAAGACGCCGATTGTTATGCCGAGGATTGTCAGGCCTGAACGCAGCTTGTTGGCACCCAGCGCGCGGGCGGATAAATCCAGCAAATCCTGTAATTGAAGTTTCATGACTCAGTGAGCTGCCTATTCATGGCGAAGCGCGTTGGCCGGATCAAGGCGGGCGGCCTGCCAAGCTGGAGCAAGCCCGGAAAGGACCCCGGTGAGGATCGAGAGCGCACAGGCAAGGATGACCAGGTCGGTTGAGAAAGTGAACGGGAAATTCGGGAAAGCCGATGAGATGCCAACCTTCAGGCCGTAGGCGACTGCCAGTCCGATAATGCCCCCTAGAATACAGATGGAGACTGCTTCAATTAGAAACTGCAGGAGGATTGCCTGCCGTCGCGCCCCGATGGCCCGCCGGGTCCCGATTTCACGGGTTCGTTCCTTAACGCTGACAAAGGTGATGTTCATGATCCCGATTGCCCCCACAAAGAGCGCCAGTCCGGTTATGAAGAATCCCGCGATGGCAATGCCCGACTTGACTGGCCCAAGCGACTCCTCAAGGGCCTCTGAACGGTTTATCTCAAAATCATTTTCGTCCTCTGGAAGGAGGCTGCGAATGCGCCGGTATAGGCCTGTGAGCTCATCATAGGCCACGTCCATGTCTGCACCGGCAGCAACTTGAATACGGATATTGTTGTTCCAGTTGCCTGAATGAAACCGCAACATTGAGGTGAGGGGAATGATCACCTGCTTGTCGAAACTCTGCAATCCGAGGAAGGAGCCCTGTCGTTCAAGGACGCCGATAACCTCAAACTTGAACCCATGGATGTCGACCCTGTCCCCGAGTGCTTGTTCGGTTCCCTCAGGGAAAAGTGTATTGGCCACATCATGACCAAGGATGATCACATTCTGGGCACTGATCTCTTCCGAGTAGGTGAAAAACCGACCCCTCTCGATGTCGGCCGTGTTGATTATCCCGAATTCCGAGGAGGTCCCGTTGATGTAGGTCCCGGATATTGACCGGTCATCCCGCTTGACGTTGCGAAAGGCAATTTTGGATGGAACAGCGATGCGCAGTGAACTGTCTGGATTCGCCCGGATCCAGCGATTGATCTCCTCGGCATCCGAGGTCTCTATATCGGCACGGTTGCGGTATTTGAACCACTCGTCCCCGACATCGGCCCACGGCCACTTTTCAATGTAGAAAATATCCTGTCCAAGCATGTCCAGGCTGTTGCTGAATCCCTTGTCGATTCCCTTGATGGCAGTCCCCATGAGAGTGACAGCGACAATCCCGATAATGACACCCAAAGCAGTGAGCAATGAGCGCACCTTGTGCGCCATTAGCTGCTCCAGGGCAATTCGGAACGACTCGGTCCATTCACTGACTCGTTGGGCAATGTTCATCCGCTTCAGGCAAGCTCCGGTTCGTGGATGATTTCATCTGACTCAACCACCCCATCACGCAGTCGTACGCAGCGCCTGGCATGGTTGGCGATATCGTCCTCATGGGTCACCACGAGAAGTGTATGACCCTGCTGGTAAAGATCCTCGAAGAGGCGCATGATTTCTTCCCCGGTTTTCGAGTCCAGATTACCGGTGGGTTCGTCGGCAAGGAGAATGGACGGCTCGTTGACAAGGGCCCGGGCGATGGCGACTCGCTGGCGCTGGCCGCCGGACAGCTCGTTTGGCTGGTGGTTGATCCGCTCTGCCAGCCCGACTTTCTCAAGAGCTATTCTGGCCCGCTCAACGCGCACTTCCCGAGGCAACCCGGAGTATACGAGTGGTAGCTCCACATTACGCAGGATCGTTGTCCGCGGGAGAAGGTTGAAACTCTGGAAAATAAAGCCGATCTCCCGATTCCTGATCAAGGCGAGCTCGTCGTCATTCATCTCATAAACCGGCTCATTGGCGAGGTGGTACTCACCGCTTGAAGGCGTATCGAGACAACCGATCATATTCATGAGAGTGGATTTTCCGCTACCGGAAGGTCCCATGATGGCAAGGTATTCATTCTTGTGGACATCAATATTCAGCCCAGCGAGTGCCACAACCTGTGTGCTCCCAAGGTCGTAGACTTTCCGCATCTCGCGGATCTTGATTACCGGTTCCATTCTTAGCTTTTCCGTTGAGGAGCTTACTTGTCTTCCTTCTTCTTGATCTTCTTTTCCTTGATCTCGCTTTCATCCTTCAGGTCGCGGGTCAATGCACGGTAGCTGCCGGTGATAATCCGGTCGCCTTCCTCAACACCCGACTTGAGCTCAATGAAATCACGGTCAGCAATGCCTGTCTCCACCTTGGTCAGGATGGCCTTGCCGTCCTTCGCGAGGAACACGACCCGGACACGGTCATCCTTATCATCTTTTTTCCCGTCATCCTCTTCGGATGACTCGTCCGTGTCGTCGTTATCTTCCTTGTCCCCCTTCTGACCTTTTTCCACTTCGCGTTTTGGCCGGACAACAACACTTCCGAGGGGAGCCTTTACGACATCCTCGACCGTATCGGTCTCAATATCCGCAGTGGCTGTCATGCCAGGACGCAAGCGTGCGGCGGGCTCGGTCAACTTGATGCGTACAGCAAAGGTCGTGAGCTGTTCCTGGCTTCGTTGACCGGTGCTTTCAGCTGAATTGGCGATCTCGGTGACAATTCCTTCAAGAGGTTCCTTTGGGAGGGCATCCACCTCAATGGTTGCCTTGTCATCAATCGCCACGTTGACAATGTCCGCTTCACTCACGTCAACCTGGACCTCCATATTGTTCAGGTTTGCAACACGCATGATTTCTGTCCCGGCAAATTGTCCTGTCCCCACAACGCGGTCCCCGAGCTCGGAAGCGAGGCTGACAACGGTGCCTGTAATGGGAGAATAAATACTGGCCTTGGCGAGCTGGTCATTGGCTTCCTTGAGCTGCATTTCCTGTCGCTTTATTTGGAAGAGCGAAGATTCATGAGCCGCTTTGGCGACCTCAAGGCGGGTCCGCGCCTGCTCGAGATCGTCCTGTGTGGAGAATTCCTTTTTAAAGAGGCCTTCAATCCGGTTCAGGTCCAATTGTGCCTGAAGCATCTCGGCCCGGCGCTGTGCCGCTCCGGCTTTGGTGGAGGCGAGTGAGGCCTCCTGCTGCTTGACCTGTGCTTCAAGCGTATCCGGGTTAACGCGGACCAGCAGTTCCCCTTTCTCGACGGGATCCCCGTCCTTGACCGGGAGTTCAATGATCTCACCCGGAACTTCCGAGGAGATGACAACTTCCACTTCCGGCTGTATCTTGCCGGTCGCAGTGACAATGGAGGTAATGTCGCCGCGCTTGACCGACTTGATGGTCACTTCCATGCGGTCATCGCCGCCCTTGAGTCCGGCAACCGAAACGATGGCCGCGATCAGGACAAAGATCGCGATAAAGATCCACTTTTTGCGGGATGATTTTTTGTTTTTCATTTCAATAAAAGAGTTGCTGTTATCTTGGGTCGGGGAGGATGAGTTCCGGATTTAATTCATGGCGTTCAAGAATAAGACCGGACAGTCTTGCGATGGAAATTTCCGATGAGAGGCGGTTGAACTTGGAGTCGAGGAGACGAATCCGAGCCTGATCAAGATCCCGCTGCACTTCCAGCACATCGCGGAAAACGGATATGCCTTCTTCGTACTTGCTCATTTCCCGTTCAAAGGTCGCTTCCTGGAGGCTGACCGTCAGTTTGGCTGCCTCAAGGCTCTGGCTGACCGAGTCGAGGTTTCTCCAAGCCGACCGCACTTGGCGAAAGAGGGATTGTTGAAGTTCGTTCAACCGGATGTTCTCCTGCTCAAGCTCTTTCTCGGCGCTCCGCAAGGTGGCCTTGGCCCCTCGCATCTGCCACGGCATGGAAAACTCGAACCCGACAATCCAGACATGGCCGTCCCGGTCCAAGGCGCTGTCAAACGCATTGCCCGCGTCCTCACTGTCGAGTCCGGTATAGGCACCGGACAAAACCAGGTCCAGATTGGGGCGAGTCTCATTTTTTGCGGCGCGCCGCTGCCATTCCCGTTGGTCAATGACTGCTTCCTGTTGTGCAAGAAGGGGATCCTGCGCCTTGGCTAAATTCCAGACCTCGGCAAAATCCGTATAGGTATCAATGCCTTCGGGCAACCCCGAGACTTTCAGGGAGGATTCCAGCTCCAGCATGCCGGGTGCAAAAGTGCCCATGTAAATAAACAACTGGTCGATCGCATCGCCGAGGATCCGCCTTGTTTCAATGATCTCTTCCCGGCGTTGGGCCCGGGAAGCTTCCGCCTGCAGGACATCGATGCGGGTTGCCACACCGACACGCTCGCGTTCCTGGGCTTCCTTCAGGAGTGTTTCCGCAACTTTCAGGGAGGATTCATTGAGGGCGAGTTGCTCCTGAAGCCTGGCGACGGCCCAGTAGGCCCGCTCGGTTTCCGCAAGGAGTTCGAAGAGAGCTTCCCGGACGGATTCAGATGCTGCGGAGTATCCGGCGATGGCGCTTTGGATGCCAGCCGTGTTGACGTCCTTTCCAAATCCATTGAGCAGGGGTTGGCGGATTGACAGGGACAAGTCGGCAGACTGGCTCAGGTTGCTGAAATTGACCACCGCGTCTGTGTTCCTGCGGTCCAGATTGGTCCGGGCAGTCACTGTTGTGCCATAGCTGAAGCGCTTTCTCGCCCCAACTTCCCATGAGCGGTTGTCGGATGAGGTGCCAGTAGTTTCCTCGAAAGTCGTATCCTGCTCGGACTGGGAGACCTGTCCGCTGGCAAATAGTTCCGTGTCAAAAAATGATTCGCTCTGCGTGATCGAGAGGGAGGCAATTTCGGGATTAATAGCGGCCGCGCGGAAGGCAAAGTTGTTTTCAAGCGCAGCCTTGATTGCCTGACGCAGGTCCAGCTCGAAGGTTTCCGGGCTCGATTCTGCATTGAGTAAATTGACCCCCAGTAGCGGGATAATGAAAAGGCTGGCTTGTCGTAGTTGGCGAAGTGAAAAATTCATTACATTCTAAAAATCGATAGGATCGGACTGCTGACAATGATGGATTCTGACTGGATACTTTGATGCGTGAGGGAGACTGATTCAGCGGGGCATATCTTGATGGCTGACCCAAAATAAATTCCCAATACCAATAATAGCAAGGGAAGGATAAGCGATAGCAGGGTCTTTCCCTGTTGCAGACTGAAGCCGGTCGTTTTTCTTGAATGCATGCATCTTCTTAACCACCTCTTGTGCCAGCTTTTTCACACCTTTATAACCTGTTGATGACGAGTTAGATAAAGGTTTAAGAATTTAACTCTGCATGGATCTTCGGCGAGGGAAGACAAAATTTGGGCAAAACCCCCAAAGCTATTTTTCCTCATCCAACTGGATACTGTAGACATCGAGGATGCTACCCCGGACACGGTTGTATCGCGCTGCCGAGATGGCGTAATCCGTCAGGGCGTTGATTTCGCGGATTTCAGCAACCGCAAGGTCTCCCTGGAGTCGCAACACAACGAAAGTGGAGGAGGTTCCGGCGCGGAGCTTTTTTTCCTCCGCCTCGAGTGACTTCTCGGATAATTCCCGCGCTTTGCGAGCCGCCCCGATACGCGCCCAGTCCGCTTCCAGTTGGGTGGCGGCGTCATCCAGTTGGATACGGATGGATTGCTCCAGTTGGACCAATTGCAGATCCGCCTGGTTTCGTTTCAGGTAGGCCTGGACCTTTTCGGCCGACCGGGACCTGTTTGGGAAAGGAAAACTGAAGACCGCCCCGATGGTGTAACGCGTTTCGCCGTCGTTCAGGCTCTGGTCAAGGCTGTCACTCAGCGTCTGGTCGATACCCAGACGTCCGATGGAACCGACAATGTCCAGTTGCGGAAGAGCATTCCTGCGAAATTGGCGCAGTTCCAACTCGCGAATGTTGAGGCCCGATTCGGCAGCCAGGTATTCGGGAAGGTTTTGCAGCGCGAGCTGGAAATCCCTTCCAAGCTCGGGCTTGAAGAAATCGGGTTCCTTCGGCGGGGCAATTTCCAGATCGAGTTCTAGGATGGTGGCGGGGTTGTCCCAGACGAGACCTTTGAGGGCATTCTCCGCCTGCTGAAGGAAAGCTTCCGAGCTGATTACAGAAACTTCCCGCAAGGCGGCCTCCGACTCGGCTTGTACAATGTCCAGTGGTGCCATAACACCGGTTTCAACCCGCCGCCGGTTATCTTCAAGCAGTTGAAGGGCGAGGTCCCGGTTCCTTTCCGCGATGCGAAGATTCTGCTGGGCAAAATACATGGTCTGGTAGGCCGAAATCGTTGATTCGACAGTGTCCATGACCCGTGCCCTGAAACCCTCCCACGAGCCGTTTGCCGCTTCCCTGGCAATCCGCAGTGTGGAATATGTCCCGTCCAATCCGAAATTCCGTAAGATCGGCTGTGTGACGGTGATTCCAGCAAAGGAGCTGACGGAATCACTGACCGTCCCGGTGAATGGATCAAAGGGAGTTGAGCGATCACTCGCCTCGATGGCCGCCTCCCATTCCATTCCCCATGGAAGTAGCGAGCCCACGCCGAAGCGGGCCGAGGCGGACTCATCGGATGCGTCAAAGCCGGCAAGTGATTCCTCTTGATAAAAGTACTCCGACTCAATTACCGGGTCGAAGATGCCACTCGCGGCCCGGCTTTGCTGTCGGGCAATAGCGGGCTCAAAGCGCTCGACGCGGATCGCGAAATTGCGCTCAAGGGCTTGGGCGATCGCCTCCTCCATTGTTAACTGGAGGGTCTCTGCACTGAGCAACGGTGCCGTGGCAAGGAATGCCGTAATTATCGAAATATTATATCTATTCATATCGCAAAGCTTGAGCCGGTTCAATTCTGGCCGCCCGGAAGGCGGGCGGGGCCGCCGAAAGAACGGCGACAAGGGTCACAAACCCGAAGGAAAGCGCGTAGGGCAGGACGGAATCGGGATCTATCTCATAGAAAAACAAATTCATGGATTCCTTGATGCCCGGTGAAAGAATAACCGGGGAGAGCAGAATGACCGCGATAATGAACCCGAAGAGGAGCTGTTTGAAGGCGTGGGCATAGACAAGCTTGAATACCCCAGTCCGGGTTGCTCCCAATGCCTGACGGATTCCAAACTCCATGATCCGTTGATTTACCGAAAAGGAGATGACGCCATAAATGCCAACTCCGGCAAGGATGGTGGCCAGTACACCGAATCCGGTGAAGATAGAGCCGAAAAACTGGAATTGGGCGGTTGCTCGATTGTTCACTTCGCGCGGTGTTCCCACTTCGTAGACGGGGAGATTGCTGTCCAGGGAGGCGATTTCCTCGCGGAGAATGCTGGCCAGTTTTTGGGGATCTCCTGAACCGCGCAAAAGGATTGTAATGAATTGCGAGAAATCGCTTTGCGTTTGCGGAACAAAAAAGGCGGCACCGTCATCGTCCTCGTTGAAAAGCCCGCTTTCCTGCATGGATCCGGAGACCCCGACAATTTCGAGCCAGGAACCTTCCTCTTCATTTTCCTGCTGGGAGATCTCCGCCTTGAATCTCTGGCCAATGGGATTGGTGTGGCTCCACTCCCGTTCTGCAAAGGCCCTGTTGACGATTGCATAGCGTGGGACAGTGGCTGTGAAGTCCTCTGGATAAAAGTTCCGGCCAGAATAAATGGGAAGTTGTACAGAATCGAAGAAATCAGGCGAGACCCGCTGGATTAGGGCGATCTTCAAGTTCTCAGTATCCTCCCCCGGAATTCCCTTGCTATACCTCACTCCGTTTGACCACAGGAATTGGTAGCGATCTGTCGTTGCCGCGTAATCAACTTCCGGACGGTTTTGAAGGTTTGTGATAAGGGCCTCTATGAAATTTGCACGATCCAGGTCTTCCGGGTAGAGCTCCTCGAAAAGGCCGATGCGAGCTGTCAATACTTCGTCTGGATTGTATTCGTAGGGAATCGACAAGGCGTTGTTCATACTTTGCACGAAGAGAACAACCAGGGTCAGGATTATCGCGGCCACGCTGATCTGGAGAACAACAAGGGCACGGCTGAATTTCCCCATATTCAGGGAGGTGCCGGTGCGGTTGCTGTCTTTCAGGACTTCATTCTCATTGACTCCTGATGCCCTGAGGGCGGGGACAATACCGGAGATGATTCCCGTGGCGATTGTCACGAACAGGGCTGCCACAAAAACTTTCCAGTCAAGGGAGAACTCCATCCATGAGGGCGTGTTGAACTCAACGCTGGCTTCGCGTATTCTTCCGAGGTTCCAGACGGAATAGGTGATTCCGAGAATCGCCCCAAGGATGGCGAGGAGGATACTCTCTGTCAGGAACTGTGATATGATACGGTGGCGGCTGGCTCCGAGGGCGGAACGGATGGCGATTTCCCGTTGCCTGCGCATCGATCGCGCCAGAAGAAGATTTGCCACATTGGCACAGGCGATGACAAGGATGAGGACTGTGATCAGCAGCATGACGCCGGTCATGGTCACGGTCTGGTCACCGAGGAATTCGTCAATGAACGGCTTTACCTCCATTGCCCGGAAGCCCTCATTCGTGTCGGGGTACTTCTCTTCGAGCATGCCGGCCAGCACACTCATTGAGGCATTTGCCTGATCAAAGTTCACACCGGGAAGAAGGCGACCGAACACTTCAAGTGTCATCATCGGGTCTCCCCATGAAAGAGCTGACGGGTCCTGCTGCTTGAAGAGGGGAACCCAGAGGTCCTCATTAATCGGGAACCCAAATCCTTCAGGCATGACCCCGACAATCGTTGTTGGCCTTCCATTCAGGACAGCTGGTTTTCCGATGATATCCGGATCCTCGCCGAGGTCGTTTTTCCAGACCTTGTGCGAGAGCACCGTGACGTGCGGTGCTCCGGGGAAGTCATCCGAAGGAACCAAGGTTCTCCCAAGGGCAGCCTTTGCCCTGAGCATTTCAAAGGTATTGGCAGAGATGAAAGCGCCGTTGTATCGCTCAACAAGGTTACCAAAGGTGAAATTGGCCGTGCCGATATAAAATCCGGCGAGTCCCTCGAAGGCCTTCTGGTTGTCCCTCCATTCGATAAACTCGAGAATTGTCGGTTCCGCGTTGAAGTTTTCACGCTCGACATTGATCCGCTCAACATGGGCAATTTTTTCCGGTTCAGGAAACGGTAGTCCCTCGAGCAGGATTCCGTTGGTCACGGAGAGCTGGGTCGTCACGGAAGCAATCCCGAGGCCCAGGGCCACCGCGGAAACTATCGTGAATCCGGGGTTCCGCACAAGCTGGCGGAATCCGAATTTGATATCCCTGAGAATTGCTTCCATGTTGAAGGGGCCTTCCGGACTATTCGTAGCGCAGGGCTTGTCCCGGGTCAACGCGTGCCGCCCGCCGTGCTGGCATCAAGCAGGCAGAAACAGCAACAACAGTGAAGACAACCGCGACCAGAAGGTAATTGACCGGATCCTGCGGTGAAACTCCGAAAAGGAAGTTCTGCATCAACTTCGAGAAGAAGAAGGCTCCCGTGAGTCCAAGAACCAATCCGACCGTGAACTGAATCAGGCCGGAGCGCATGACGAGGACAAGCAGGCTGTTTCCGGTCGCTCCAAGTGCTGAACGGATTCCGAATTCCATCGTCCGTTGGTTCACGGAGAACGACATGATCCCGTAAATACCGACCGAGGCGAGGAAGACGGCGACCAGACCGAAAATCTTGAAGATGTTCGCAATGATGCGTTGGGTGACCGTATCCTCCTCGACGATTTTTGCCGGTGTTGCATCAGCGTAAATCGGAAGGGTTGGGTCCAACTTAATAACTTCGTTCCGGACAATCTCACGCAGCAGCATCGGATTACCGGGGCCCCGTGCGGCGATGGTCATGAACGTCGCGGTGTATTCCGGAGCCATTGGCCGCCAGAAGTGGCGACCCTCCGCACCTGTTGTGTTACCAACGCCCTGAGCGGCCATGTTCGGGGCAACCCCGACCACGGTCAGCCATGGGATGGAATCAATCTCCTCGGGGGTCATGTTTGCCCGTTCACCCGGCCATGGTTCGCGGGTGATACGTTTGCCAATCGGGTTTTCGCCCGGGAAAAGGTGTTCCGCGAGGGCCTGATTGATCACCGCAACCGGCATGTTGTCGGGCGTGTCCAACTCCGTGAATTCCCGCCCTTCGATCAATTCGACTCCAAGCGTTTCAAAATATTCCGGACTGATATATTCCGTGGTCACAACGGGCATATCTTCCGGTTGTTCGTACTCGGCGCCATCTGCCTTGATGCGGGTCCAGTCGACGCCGATCAGGGTCCAGCGGTAGCGTCCGTAAAGGGCCGTATGCTGGATTTCCGGGCGGGCCTCAAGGTTGCGTTTGAGTGTCGTGAAAAACTGATACCGGTCTTCCGGGTCAGGATATGCACTGTCGAAAAGTCCCATTCGTGCGGTAAAGACCTTTTCCGTATCAAAGTGCAGGTCGGTGTTACTGATATTCTGCACACTTCTCACCATGAGTACAGTGAGGATGAGGAGGACGCTTGAAATCGCCACCTGCACGACCACCAGCCCCTTGCTGAAAAGTCCCATGCGAAGGGAGGACCCGGTACGGGTGTCGTCCTTCAGGATGTCCGTCACGCTCACCCTCGAAGCCTTCAGTGCCGGAACAATTCCCGAGATGAGGCCGGATAGAAGTGTGACAATCGTGACAATCGTCAGCACGCGCCAGTCCAGGTTAAAGGTGATCCAGAAAGGTAGCTGCATCACCTCCCCATATGACTGGAGTGTATTGGTGGCCCAGAGGGCAAGAAGCATCCCGGCGAACGCCCCAAGAGCGGAAAGGAGAATACTTTCCACCAGCAGTTGGCCAATGATAGAGATCCGGGTTGCCCCGAGGGAGCTTCGGATCGCCAGTTCCTTACTGCGTAGCGTGGAACGGGCAAGAAGCAGGTTGGCAACGTTTGCGCAGGCAATCAGCAGGACAAAGCCTCCCATGGCGAGCATGATCCACATCATGCGAATGGGTTGCTCGCCCAGCAGCTCCGTCGCCACAGGATCGACCGAGGCCGCGACAAATTCTCCGTGAGTTTCCGGGTATTCCTTGGCAAAGCGGTTGATAAAGGAAGTGAGTTCCGCCGTGGCCTGCTCACGCGAGACGCCGTCCTTCAAGCGGCCCATGACACTCATGGAAAGGTCACCACGGTCGACATCGGCCCAGTCAATCTGCGGATTGAGGGCAATCCAGACCTCGTCCCTTCCGGGAAATTGGAATTTCTTCGGCATAACCCCGATGATTGTGCCAAGGGCACCATTCACGCTGGCGCTCTTACCGACAATGGAAGGATCTCCACTGTAGTGAGTTTGCCACACGGCATAGCTGAGGAGTATGACCGGGGCCGCTCCGGGCTTATCCTCTTCCGCGGTGAACCCGCGACCGATCAATGGCTCCACACCAAGGATTTCGAGCCAATTATGGGAAATGCGGGATCCCGTAAAACGGATCGGATTATTGTCCAAACTGACATTGACGGTGCCGCCAAACCAGGCCGCCAATGATTCAAAGCTCTTCTGTTCACGCTGGATGTCCTGAATGTCCAGTATCGGGATACCGGTGTTCCATGGTTGGCGTTCCTGGTCCCAGCGCTTCACGAACATTAATTCCTCTTGTTCCTCAAATGGAAGCCCGCGGATGATCGCCCCGTTGATCACGCTGAACATTGTCGTGACTGAACCGATACCAAGGGCAAGCGCAACAACGGCAATGAGGGTGAAAGCAGGGCTCTTTACAAGAATGCGAAGGCCAAATTTAAAGCTGCGGATTAGATAGTCCATTTAGTGGTTCCTTGGTTGGGTTGAGAGAAAAAAATTATTCGTAGCGGAGCGCTTCCATTGGTGAGAGACGGGAGGCCTTCCGCGCCGGGAGGAAGAAGGCAAGGGTTGCCACGCCGATCAGCGTGAAGAGAACCCCGATGTAGACGGATGGATCCAGCGGATTGACTCCAAAAAGGAAGTTCCGGATAAACTGGCCGATCAAATAGGCAAAGCCAGTCCCCACGATGATTCCGACCACCATCTGGTAAAGCCCTTGCTGGAGGACTTTTGATATGATGTTCCGCGTGTTGGCACCGAGTGCCATACGGATGCCGATTTCCCTTCTGCGGCGACTCACATTGAAGGCCAGCATGCCGTAGACGCCGATCGCCGCGAGGAAAAGGGCCATCAAACCGATCGAGAGAAAGTAGTTGGCCATTAATTTGTATGGATAGATCTGCTCATCAATATAGGAAGCCATGGTCTGCGAAAAGTAGACCGGCAGATGG
Organism: Oceanipulchritudo coccoides; assembly: GCF_010500615.1. Classification (NCBI taxonomy): domain Bacteria; kingdom Pseudomonadati; phylum Verrucomicrobiota; class Opitutia; order Puniceicoccales; family Oceanipulchritudinaceae; genus Oceanipulchritudo; species Oceanipulchritudo coccoides. Next base: position 62,569 of record NZ_JAAGNX010000002.1, on the reverse strand, counting down.
GGATCAAGTGTGAGAATAGCTTGCTGGATTGAGTTTTGCAGTTCCGGATTACCGGCCTCATCGGCGTTGACAATGAGGGACATGAAGGAGGAAGCCGTTTGCCGGTAGGGTGCATAAATGATGGCTTCTGTCTTGGCGGGCTTTGTGAAGTTGGAAACCCGCACATCCGAGACAACCCCGACAACCCGGAAGTTGTCGTTCTGCCAATCCGAGGAGCCTTCCAGTTTGCTGGTGACAAGGCTGAGGCTTTTGCCAACGGGATTTTGGCCGCCCATGAAACGCCGGACAAATTCCTGGTTCACGACGACAACATTTGCTGAGCCTGTATCATCGCTATCAAGGAAAGTCCTGCCAGTTGCGGTCTGCATCTGCATCGTGTTGAAGTAACCCGGAGAAACAGATTCGATGAAGGCGTAGTTTACCTTCGGTTGTTCATCTTCGAGACCGGCCATGATGAACGGTACCTCGAAATTTCCGAACATCCCGATCCAGCTGGTGACCGCGCAACCGGAGACACCGGGCACTTCCTCAACAACCTTTGTCAGTTCCGCATAAAATTCGTCCCGGTCGGCTTCTTCCGGATAATCCCTCGGGAAGAGGCCCATCCGCATGGTCAGAATGTCCTCGGCCTGGAATTGCGGGTCGATCCGCGACATGTCAAGGGTGTTGCGGGCAACCAGACCTGCCCCGAAGAGCAAGGCGCAGGAAAAGGCGATTTGCACCACAGCGAGAAGGCGCGTCAGTTTACCAAGACGAAAACTGGTGGAGGTGTGGGACGTATCCTTGAGCATCTCATTGAGATCCGTCTTGGATGCCTGCCACGCGGGAATAAACCCCGAAATCATGGCGGTCCCCAGCATGACGAGAACGACAAACCCGAAGACACGCCAATCGAGCTCGAAGTTCATCCAGTAAGGAAATTCAAAAAGTGCTGACTCTGTCGATACATCGACCGACCAAGCCGCGAACAAAAGCCCGCCGACCGCCCCGATCAGGGAAAGCACAAGGCTTTCCGTAAGGAGTTGCTGTATGATCCGGCGACGGGTTGCCCCGATTGCCGCACGGATGGCCATTTCACGACCACGGCTAAGGGCTCTCCCGACCAGAAGGTTGGCCACGTTGGCACAGGAGACCAGAAGAATGAAAATAACCGAACTGATGGTCACCACGAGAATCGATTGCGAGGCGCTGTTCATTTCCAACCGCCCGAAGGGTTGGCAGGTCAATTGAAGCTGATCCTTCTGTTCGATCTGTGAGCCATCCCATGAAGCGTACAGTGCCTCGAGTTCATCACGCGCTTGTCGGGCGGTAGAGTCCCCATTGAGCCGGCCAACGGCAATGACGTGCATCGACTCGTTTTCATCCCCGGGAAAGAGGGTGCGATTAAGTGGAACCCAGGCATGGGCGTTACTCGGGAAGTGGAATCCCTCCGGAAGGACACCGACAACCGCGTGCTCGGAACCGTTTGCCCGGATAGTCTTTTTGAGGATTTCCGGATCGCTGCGAAAGCGGCTCTCCCACATTTCGTGACTGATGAGAATTTCCCTTGGTCCATCGGGTAGGATTGCTTCATCGGAGAAAGACCGGCCCATCTCGGGTTCATGCCCGAGCAAGCTCAGGAAATTCGGTGACACAAAAGCTCCAGTGTAGCGTTCGGGTGTCCCTTCACCACTAATATTAATGGTCCCGGAATAATAAGCCATTATCTCGTCAAAGCACTCAACCCCGTCCAGACTGCCAAGCTCATCAAAGGGAAGCGGCATCATTTTTGCCTCATAGCTTTCCCCCTTCAGGTAGATATGATGCAGTTCCTCGGGATTCTCAAACGGAAGCGGCTTGAACAGGAGCCCATTGAGCACACTGAAGGTCGTCGTGGTCATTCCCAGGCTTACCGAGAGTGCCACGATGGCCAGCAGTGTCAGTCCGGGTCGCTTGAAGAGAATCCGGAATGCATACAGGAAATCTGAGACAAAAGCATTCATTCAGCGGCTTCAGTCCTATCAGGCTTCAGCGCGAAGAGGCACATGCTCAACATCACGTTCCTCATCCACGATCTTGCCGTCGAAGAGATGAACAATCCGGTTTGCCACGTGGGCATAGCGGTCATCGTGGGTCACCATGCAGATGGTCGTGCCTTCCTTGTTGAGGTCGGACAGCATTTCCATGACGACAGAGCCGTTCTTGGAATCAAGGTTACCGGTCGGTTCGTCAGCGAGCAGGATCTTGGGATTGCCGGCAAGCGCGCGGGCCACCGCAACACGCTGTTGCTGACCGCCTGAAAGCTGGCTTGGAAGGTGCTTTTGACGATGGATCATTTCGACCTTTTCAAGGGCTGCTGTTGCCATCTTCCGCCGTTCTGCGGGCTTCAAGCCCCGGTAGGCAAGGGGAAGCTCGACATTTTCAATGACGGAAAGGTCACCGATCAGGTTGAAGCTCTGGAAGATAAATCCAATTTCCCGGTTCCGGATGCGCGCCCGTTCCTCGAGTGAAAGGTTGGATACGTTATTCTTGTTGAGAATATAATCACCTCCTGAAGGCGCCTCAAGCAGGCCGAGGATCGAGAGCAGGGTTGACTTGCCACATCCGGAAGGACCGGAAATGGAAATAAACTCACCTTTATTGATTGTCAGGTGGATGCCGGAAAGGGCATGTGTTTCAATATCGTCGGTGAGGAAGACCTTGGTTATTCCGTCAAGGGTGATTAGTTCGTTATTTTCGCTCATGATGTTTAGCTGTTGGGTGATTGTGTTCTAGTTGAGGCGCAGTCGGTCATTATCGTCGTACTGGCTGGTGTCTGATAAAATGATTTCGTCCCCTTCGATGAGGCCGCTCATGACTTGGATTTCACTGACCGAGCTCTTCCCGAATGTCACGGTGGTCCGCTCCGCGACATTGCCGCCGTTGGTCAGTTTAAAGACGCCCACGGTGCCGTTTTCACGGGCAAAGGAGGGCCGGCCGATGTAAAGAATGTCGCTCAGGTTGGCCAGTTGGACACTGCCCTCGACGGTCAGGTCAGCCCGGGCTCCGCGCGGAAGCTCACCCGTGATGCGCACATCGACATCAACGGTGCCGCCGACAACAGTCGGATTGACGCGGGCCACTTCCCCTTTGACGACTCCGTTGCGGGTGTCGATGGAGGCGGTTTGCCCGATTTGAATGTCCTTGGCCTGTGTTTCCGGAATACGAATGACGGCCTTGAGTCGTGACGGGTCAGCTACTTGGGCCAGCTGGGTACCGGTTGACACCTGCTGTCCTTCCTCGAGGGGAAGCCGTTGCAGGACTCCGCGGATTCCAGCCTTTACAGACAGGTCGGCCACTTGCTGGCGCAGTAAAGTAACCCGTTCTTCCTCCTGCGAGACGCTGGCCAGTGCCGGGGCAAGATTTTGCTCCATTTGCTGGCGCCGCGTGGCAAGCCGGCGGCCCAGAATATCAGTCTGCCGCTCCAGTTGTTCCTTGGATACCTGTGACCGGAGAAGGTCCCGTTCGGCGACAAGGCCCTCCGCGAAGAGTTCCTCGTTCACCCGTACATCCAGTTTGGCATTCTCGTAACTCGCCTCCAGCTGGGCCAGTTGGTATTCCATTTCGAGAAGGCTGTCCTCCTCGCGGACGCGCTGATTCGCGAGCTCGGCCTGGGCTGAGGCAAGCTGAAGCTCGGCGTTGCGGAAAATCTGTTCCAACTCGGGATTGCCCAATAGCAGAATAACCGTTTCCGGTTCCACTGCCGCCCCGGGCAGAATGTAGATATGCTCCACGCTGCCGTTGGTCTGGGCTGTTATCCAGCGCAGGTCTTCCGGGACAAGGGTGCCGATCCCGCGCACGTTTACCTCCATGGGGCCGCGGGCAACTTTACCAATCCATACACTCGAACGCTCGACGGACGGTGCCGCCGGGTCCATGGAAAAAAGGAAGAAACCGACAACCAGCAGAAGGGCCAGCGAACTGGCTCCAATGATGATCTGGCGCTTCTTCTTTTTCTTTTTTAAGTCATCTCTGATAATATCCATTGAAACTGAATCTAGTTTAGAACGAACCTGGAATAGTGGTTTAAGCAAAGGTGGTGCCACCTTTGCTTATAATTGCCTTAAGCTGTTGAATGGCAATTACTTAGAATTTGATATAATTATATTGGACTTCCCGCCACGGATAAGTGTCCCGCAAATGGGACGACTGTCGTCCCATTTGCGGGACTGCTGGCTCAGCGCCTTGGCAGGATGATTTCGGCGCAACAGCCGATTGCATCCTCTCGATTGGCTAGAGCGAGTGAGCCTTCGTGCGCCTCAATAATTTGCCTCGAGAGGGTGAGGCCAATTCCTGATCCGCCCTCCTTGGTGGAGAAAAAGGGAATAAAGAGGTTGTCCGGATTGGCAATCCCCGGCCCGGAATCCTCGACATGCAGGACGAGGGCATCCCCTTGCTCGCGCCAGCAGATCTTGACCCAGCCATCGGTCTGGGTGGCTGCCTCAACGCCGTTTTTGACCAGATTCAGGAGGGCCTGTTCAAGCTGGTCAGGATCAGCTTGAAGCGTGACATCGGGGCTGTTTGCCGGGTCTATTTTCACCTCGGGATCTTCATACAGGGAAGCAATTCGTCTCACGAGTGGCTTCAGGGGGACTGGCTTCAGTTTGGGATGCGGCAGTTTCGCCAGCCGGGCATATTCGTTGATAAACCGGCTCAGTCCGTCTGCTCGTTGCCGGATAATTTCCAGCCCCTCAACAAGATCCTCGCGATCCTCAGGCTCCGGGTCGTCGATTGCTGCGACTCGCTGGAGGCTTTCGGAAAGCGACCGGATCGGGGCCATGGAATTGTTCAGCTCATGGCCGAGGACGCGGATAAGGCGTTTCCAGGCAAGGAGCTCCTCCTCGCGCAGGTTCCGGCTCACATCGATGAGAATGAGGAGCTCGTGTGGTTGGCCAGCGACGCGATAAGTTCCCCTGCGCACAGTAAAACGGCCCGAGCGGTCCGGGTTGGGATGCGGAATGATGGCGTTTGGAGGGCTCTCCAAGGCCTTGTCGAGGTTGAGCTCGGCGGCATAGCGATGGGTGATCTGCTCCTTGCCGATTCCGAGGAGTCTGCGAGCCGCCTCATTGGCCAGTTTTACACAGCACTCCGGATCAAAAGTGATGACGGCGGCGTCTATTTCCTGAATGACCTTGTCCATGAGCGCATGTGCTTCCATGGCATCCATCCGGTGTTCTGAGAGGACATCAGTGAGCATGTTGATCTCCATCATCAACTGGCCCAGCGCATCTTCGTCATTGAGGTAATTCGCCTTCAGGGAGAAGTCGCCCTCGCGCAGGGCCGAAAGCATGTTGGAGGCGGTCTGCAGGGGAAGGATGATGTTGGATTGAATCCGGATGCTGAAGTAAAACCAGGCCGAGCCGACAAGGATGAAAACCGTCAGGTAGACCTTGAGGCCGTAGTCTCCCACGATGAGAAGAATGAGCGCCGCGAGGAGTCCCGGGGCGCCACAAAGGAAGGCCAGCAGCTGGATGCGGTGCTGGTGGCTTAATCGCCGTTTTCCTTTGGAACCCATTTTAAAAAGGACAGTTTAGAGCCCGAAGCGCTGAAGCCGGCGATAGAAAGCGGAGCGGGAGAGCCCCAGATCCTCGGCCGTCTTGGTGGCATTGCCGCCATTGCGCTTGAGGGTGCGTTGAATAAGGTATTTCTCCACGTCCTCGAGGCTCATGTCATCGAGGCTGGGCGTATTCATAGCGGAGTCGTCGCTCGTGGCAGCAGTGGAGACCAGTCCGAGGTCGGAAACCTTGATCTTGTCACCCCCGGCGAGAAGAACGGCTCGCTCGATCGTGTGGTCCAGCTCGCGGACATTACCGGGCCAGCCGTAACGCTTCAGTGTTTCAAGCGCTTGATCGAGGAAGCCGTCGATAGCCTTGTTATAGCGCTTCAAGTGCTGTTTCAGGAATGCATTTGCCAGCAGGGGAATATCCCCTTCGCGCTCGCGCAGCGGCGGCAGGTGAACCGGGATGGTGTTGAGACGGTAAAGCAAATCCTCACGGAACAGGCCCTCCTTGACGGACTTTTGCAGGTCGGAATTGGTCGCACTGACGATGCGGACATTGACCTTGAGGGTACGGGATGAGCCAACGCGCTCAAATTCCCCGGTTTCCAGCACGCGCAGGAGCTTTTGTTGCTGTTCCATCGGGAGGTTTCCGATTTCATCCATGAACAGTGTTCCGCCATCGGCCATTTCAAAGCGTCCGGCCCGATCGGATTTGGCGTCCGTGAAGGCCCCCTTGACATGGCCGAAGAGCTCACTCTCGGCCACTCCGGTTGCCAGGCCGCCCATGTTGATCGAGACAAAAGGTTCGGTCGCGCGTGCCGATAGGCTGTGGATGTAGCGGGCCGCCACGCCTTTGCCAGTGCCGTTTTCCCCGGTGATGAGAATGTTGGCATCAGACGGTGCCACCTTGTGCATAATCTCAAGGACCGGCTTCATGACGTCGGATTTTGCGAGGAAGTCGCGAGACTTGCTCTCCTTCAGGGCCCGGTTCTCATCCGCAAGGACGGTTGCCCGGTGCTTCGCACGATACAATTCAGCCTGGTTGAAAATGGTCGCGATGACACGCGCGTTCTCCCATGGCTTCTGCATGAAATCGGCCGCGCCACGCCGCATGCATTCCACGGCAAGGTCGATGGTCGCCCAGGCGGTCATGACGACCACCGGCAGGTCCGGATCAAGCTTCTGGATCTCTCCGATCAGGTCGAGTCCCTCGTCGCCACTGGTGGTGTCGCGTGCGTAGTTGAGATCGATCAGGGCGACATCAAAAGGGTTATGGGCCAGCGCATCCAGCGCTTCATCGGGGGTGTTGACCGTCTTCACCTTGCATCCTTCCCCACGGAGAAGGACTCGCAAGGCATGGAGAATGTCGCGCTGGTCGTCGGCGACGAGAACGGATGGCGGTTTTTCGAGAGACATGGTAAGAGATCAAAAAGAGGATTTGCTTGATCAATGAATCCGTTTACGGTGGCGGTTTCAAGGATCATTATGCCTGAGCTTCCTGATTTAAACCCCTTTGTTGATCGTCTCGCCGATCTGGATCGCCAGATGGCCGAGCCTGATTTCTTTTCGGATCCCCGTAAATCGGCGGATCTGTCCCGTGAGCACCAGAAACTGACGCGCCTCCTTGAGTTGCGCGATCGCTTCATGGCGGCCGGAAAACAGCTGGAGGAAAACAAGGAGCTGATGGCCGATACCGAAGCCGATGAGGAGCTGCGTGAAATGGCCGCGGAGGAAGTGCCGCAACTCGAGGAGCAACTGGAGAAACTCTATGAAGAGGTCCTTGAGTCGATGCTTCCGCCCGATCCGAGCGATTCCCGCAATACGATCATGGAAATCCGTGCCGGCACGGGTGGCGACGAGGCGTCCCTCTTTGCGGGTGACCTTTTTCGCATGTATTCACGCTTTGCCGAGCGGCAGGGCTGGCGGATCGAGGAACTGAGTTCCAACGAATCGGAAGTGGGCGGCTTCAAGGAAATTATTTTCTCGGTCAGCGGCGATTCGGTCTACCGCGACCTCAAGTGGGAGAGCGGAGTCCACCGGGTGCAACGCGTTCCGACAACTGAGGCCGGTGGTCGCATCCATACCTCTGCCGCGACGGTGGCCGTGCTTCCGGAAGCTGAGGAAGTGGATGTGCAGATTGATCCGTCCGAGCTGGAGATTACAGTTGCCCGGGCCAGCGGTCCGGGAGGGCAGGGTGTCAATACCACGGATTCCGCCGTGCAGATTCTGCACAAGCCAACGGGAATGATCGTGAAGTGTGCCGATGAGCGTTCCCAGTTGAAGAACAAGAACAAGGCGATGAAGGTGCTCCGTTCGCGCCTGCTCGAACAGAAGGAACGTGAGGAACAGGAAAAGTATGCCGCCAACCGGAAAAGCCAGGTTGGTAGCGGTGACCGGTCCGAGCGGATCCGTACCTACAATTTCCCGCAGGGCCGCATGACGGACCACCGGATCAATCTCACCCTGTACAGCCTGGATGAGCTGATGGAAGGCGGCCTGAGCCCGGTGGTTGAAGGCCTTCAGGAGGCGGATAAAAAACAGCGGATTGAAGCAATTCTGGATACAAGTTCTGCCAACTGAGGAGGTGTCTGATGCAGCAGGTTGTCGAGGTTCTCAAGAAGACGGAGTCATTTTTTGACCGGTCGGGAATTGAATCGCCGAAAGTGGAGGCAGAGTGGCTTCTCGCTTCCGTTCTGGACTGTAAACGTCTTGAGTTGTACCTGCAATGGGACAAGCCGTTGCAGGAGGATCTTCTTGAGCAGTTGCGGCCGCTTGTAAAGCGGAGGGCTTCTGGTGAACCGCTTCAGTATGTTCTCGGGTATTCAGAATTTCATGACATCCGCATAGCGGTAGCGCCCGGGGTCTTGATTCCCCGGCCGGAGACCGAGTTGCTGGTGGAGTTTATTCTAGCCCATCTCAGGGAGATTGATTCACCCCGGATTGTTGACCTTGGGACCGGTAGCGGAGCTATTGCTCTTGCGTTGGCAAAAGCCCTTCCAAGGGCGAGAATTCTCGCGGTTGAGAAGAGCTCCGACGCGTTGGTGCAAGCGCGCCAGAATGCCGAGACACTAGGCCTTCGTGAGCGGGTCGCCTTTCGCAGCGGTGACTGGTTGAAGGATTTGTCCTTCGAGGCGGACTGCATTGTCTCCAACCCGCCGTACCTGACCGAAGAGGAATGGCAGGCCGCGCGGCCTGAAGTTAAAGAGTATGAACCGAAGGATGCCTTGGTTGCCGCAGACGGGGGCACTGGCGATTTGCGAAAGATTGTTCGCGATGCGGGAGACCGGCTTGCCCCAAATGGCCTCCTCGCCCTCGAGATGGGGATTGATCATGGGCCAACAATGAGCGCGCTTGCCCGCGATTACGGGTACGGCGAGGTCCTCGTGAAAAACGACGACAGTGGTCGGGAACGCTTTCTCTTTGCCCGCAAGGGATAAAGTGACAAGGAGTCGGGCCTTCAGGCCTGGTTATAGTCACTTTCCCTGCGCCGGAACCGGGCCTGAAGGCCCGACTCCCGGTCGCATGGGATGTGAAAATGAATTTGCCTAGAACTTCCCGCCATAGATGGCGCGGGAGCCCAGCATTTCCTCGATACGGAGGAGCTGGTTGTACTTGGCGATACGGTCGGAACGGCTCAGCGAACCGGTCTTGATCTGGCCACAGTTGGTAGCCACGGCAATGTCCGCAATGGTCGTGTCTTCCGTTTCACCGGAGCGGTGCGAAAGGACAGATGTGTAGCTGTGCTCCTTGGCCAGTTCGACGGCGTCGAGGGTTTCGGTGAGCGAGCCGATCTGGTTGACCTTCACGAGGATCGAGTTGGCCACGCCAAGGTCGATACCCTTCTGGAGGAACTTGGTGTTGGTCACGAAGAGGTCGTCGCCGACGAGCTGGACGCGATCGCCGATTGCTTCGGTGAGCATCTTCCAACCGTCCCAGTCGTTCTCATCACAACCATCCTCGATCGAGACGATCGGGTAGCGGTCGCAGAGGTCCTTTAGGAAGGCCACCATTTCCTTGCTAGAGCGCTTGGATCCATCGGATTTGCTGAAGACGTACTTCTTGCTCTTCGCATCGTAGAATTCGGAGGAAGCCACATCGAGGGCGATGAAGATTTCCTTGCCGAGCTTGTAACCGGCGCTCTTGACGGCCTTGGCAATCACTTCGAGGGCAGCCTCGTTGGAAGCCAGAACCGGGGCGAAGCCGCCTTCATCACCGACTGCGGTGGAAAGGCCCTTGGCCTTGAGTTCCTTCTTCAGGCTGTGGAAACATTCCGCACCCATGCGCAGCGCTTCCGAGAAAGACTTGGCGCCCTTGGGCATGATCATGAATTCCTGGATGTCGATCGGGGCATCCGAGTGGGCACCGCCGTTCATGATGTTCATCATTGGAACAGGCAGAACCTTGGCGTTGGTACCGCCGATGTAGCGGAAAAGTGGCAATTCGAGGGCCAGTGCGGCTGCCTTGGCGGTCGCCAGGGAGACGCCGAGGATGGCGTTGGCACCGAGGTTTTTCTTGGTCGCTGTTCCGTCGAGGTCGAGCATCCGTGTGTCGATGTCAACCTGGTCTGCGGAGTCGCGTCCAATCAGCTCGGGGGCGATGACTTCATCGACATTCTTGACGGCCTTGAGCACGCCTTTGCCGAGGTAGCGTTTGCCGTCAATGCCGCTCTTTTGCTTGGGCTTGAGGTCTCCGTCACGAAGCTCGAGGGCTTCATTTTCGCCTGTGCTGGCTCCGGAAGGAACCGCGGCGCGGCCGATCACTCCTGATTCGAGCTCGACGTCGACTTCGACTGTTGGGTTTCCGCGTGAATCAATGATTTCGCGCGCGCGTATATCTACGATTGTGGTCATATGTTTTTTGATTAAAGGTGAATGCTTCTGCTGCCCCGTCGCGGGGAAGCCCAGACTGATAGAGCGTCATGTACGATTAGGCGTGGATGTCAATAAATTAGGACTGCTTATCGGTTTATCGAGTGCTTATTAATGTTCCTTCTCGCTCACTCGAGCTCTTCCAGTGCCTCGCTGGCAATCTCGGCTGCACGTGTCATGCTTTTGGCTTCCTTGATAAAAAACTGCTGTGCGCAGAAGGGCTCCTCGTTCTTAAGTGGTTGGATCCGCCGGTAGGAGCCATTTGGATAGAGACGGGTTGCCGTCATCGTATCGTTCAGGCAGTTGCCGAGAATAGTGTCTATGATGTAATTCCGCAAATCTTCCTGTTCGACAGGGAAGACCACTTCAATCCGGCGATAGAAATTTCGGGCCATCCAGTCAGCTGAACCGGCGAAAATGAGGGGCTGTTCGGCATGGCCATTCTGAAAGTAGAAAATCCGGCTGTGTTCAAGGTATCGGCCGAGGATGCTGCGCACGCGGATGTTTTCACTGATTCCCTTGAGTCCGGGAACCAGGCTGCAGATCCCGCGGATGATCAAGTCAATTTCCACGCCCGCCTTGGAGGCCTCGTAGAGGTTGTCGATCGTTTCCTTGTCAACCAGGGAATTGCATTTGACGATGATCCGGGCTGGCAGCCCTTTTCGTGCATTCCGCGCCTCACGCCGGATAAAATCGTTCATGCGCCGGTGAAGGGTGTAAGGGGCGACCAGGAGATGGTGGAATTCCGGGGCCTTGGCAAAACCGGTCAGGGTATTGAACACTTCCGCTACTTCATCGGTGATGCTGTCGCGGCAGGTGAAGAAACTGAGATCAGTGTAGAGGCGGGCCGTCTTGGTGTGGTAATTGCCGGTTCCAAGGTGCGCGTAGCGTCGCAAGGTGTCGCCCTCTCGCCGGACGATGAGACAGCACTTGCAATGGGTCTTCAAGCCGACAAAGCCATACACGACATGGATCCCGGCATCCTCCATCATCTTGGCCCAGTTGATGTTGTTGGCCTCGTCGAAGCGGGCTTTCAACTCGATGAGGACAGTGACCTGCTTGTTGTTGTGTGCCGCCTCCATGAGAGACTTCACAATCGGAGAGTCGGAGCTTGTCCGGTAAAGGGTGATCTTGATCGCGAGGACGTTGGGATCCGTTGCGGCCTGTCGTGTAAATTCCACTACAGGATCAAATGAGTCATATGGATGATGAAGAAGGAGGTCCTGCTGCTTGATGGCATCGTAGACAAAGCGGTGTTGCCGGAAAACCGGTGGGGCATGTGCATGAAAGGCCGGGAATTTTAATTCCGGCCGTTCGATCATGTCGTAGACACTCATTAAGCGAAGGAGGTTGATCGGGCCGTTGATGCGGAACACGTGCTGTCGGCCGAGTCGGATGGATTGGAGGAGCTCGCTGAGAAGATCTTCCGGGACATCCGATTCAATTTCCAGGCGGACCGCCGATCCCTTGCGCAGGTTATAGAGCTCCTCCTCGATCGTCTGGAGGAGGTTCTCCACTTCTTCCTCGTCGATGTAGAGGTCACTGTTGCGCGTAATCCGGAAGGCGTGCACCGACATGACCTTGTATCCATGAAATAACTTCTTGGCGAAAATTTTCAGGACATCGCTCAGGAAGATATAGCAATCCGGCACGCGCTTCGTTCCGGGTATTCGCACGACCCGCGGAAGGATCCGAGGGACGGGAATAAAGGCCATCATGCGCTCGGTGGCAGGGGTATCGGGATCATCCAGCCAGAGAAGAATATTGAGCGACTTGTTCCCGAACTGTGGAAAGGGATGGGCAGGATCGATGGCCAATGGCGTGAGGACTGGAAGGACCTGATCCTCAAAATATTCCCTGAGCCACTTCAATTCGCGTCGGTTGAGTTGCTGCCGTGACTTGAAGGGAATGCCATTGTCGGTCAAGTCCGGGACAATCTGTTCATGCCAGCATTTGTACTGTTCCTGAACAAGGGAAGCGACGACTGAGTGAACCCGGCGAAGCTGCTCCTTCGGACCAAGGCCGTCCATGCCCGACTTGGTGAGCCCGGATTCCACTTGCTGGATGAGGCCGGCCACGCGGATTTCAAAAAACTCATCCAGATTGGAGGAGACAAATGAAAGATACTTCAGTCGCTCAAGAAGTGGATTTCGTGCGTCTTCCGCCTGTTCCAAAACCCGGCGGTTAAACGCCAGCCAGCTTAGCTCCCGGTTGAAGTAAGCGGCCTTGTTTTTCTGGGTTCTCTTCTTTTGCGGCATAAACCTTATATAATGGGGCATTTTGAAGGAAGGGCAAGCGCCGACCTCAACCCCTAATCATAGGCATCCGTCGATGTGTTGCCCAATATTTATCCAAATTATTTGTCGATGTGTTGCATTACATCCACCCAGGTATCGGGCTCCGGCTTGCGGAACCCTCAACCTGGGCTATTTACGCCGGCCCTTCGGGCAGCCGGACTGAAAAATGGCCCAACGGGCCGGAAGATCTAGGCCAGGGTGCCGGACCCGCAACGCGGGGACGGATGCCTGGGTGTCGTTACAGTTTTTCCAGCAAGTCGTAGATCCGCTTCACCATGGAGCGTGGATCCTCAACAAAGCCGGCGGCAATCATGGAATTGTCATAGATTTGTTCCGCGACGAGCGTGGCAATTTCGGGATTACCCTCCTTGAGGCCGTGGAGTTTCTGCATGAGTGCATGGCTGGGATTGATCTCCAGTTGGACGGCATTGGGTCCGCCGGCGTCCTGATTCATGGCTTTCATGATGCGCCTCATTGAAGGCGTCATCATCTTGTCGGAATTGAGTGCGGCGGCCGGGCTGTCGACGAGTCGTTTGGAGACGACAACGTCCGTGACCTTGTCCCCGAGAGTTTCCTTGAGCCACTTTGAGAGGTCTTTCTGCTCGTCCTCGGTCAGCTTGTGTTCCGGAGAGCTGTCCGTGTCCTCAAGGGAGACATCCGCACTGTCGGCGGCGACAAGCTTCTTCCCCTCAAACTCATTGAGGTGATTCATGACAAACTCGTCGATCGGCTCGTAAAGGAAGATCACCTCGAGGTTGCGCGCGGTAAAGGCTTCCAGATAGGGACCGCTTTCGATCGAGTCACGTGAAGGCGCATAGAGGAAATAGATTTCCTTCTGCTCCTCTTTCATGCGGCTCACATAGTCGGCCAGGCTGGTGCGCTTGCCCGGCTCGGAGAGGCTGCTCTCGTAGCGGAGGAGCTTGGCAAGCTTGTCCTTGTGCGTGAAGTCGGTGGTGATGCCTTCCTTCAGGTAGATACCGAACTGGTCGTAGAATTCAGTGTAGGCATCCGGATTCTTATCTGCCTCGGTGGCGAGGTGCTTGAGGAAGCGGCCGGTAAGGATCTTGTTTAGTTTCTGAACAAGGGCGGAATCCTGCATGGACTCGCGGGAAATGTTCAGGGGCAGGTCCGCCGAATCGACAACGCCGCGCAGGAAGCGCAGCCACTCGGGCAACAGGCCTTCCGGCTTGTCATCAATGAGGACCTTTTTGCAGTACAGGGAAACGCCCGGTTCCGTGCGGCCAAAGCCAAAACGCTCGATGTTTTCCTTCGGGGAAAAGAGCAGGGCGTTGATGAGCAACGGGGCGTCGGCGGAGAAGTGAAGGGTATGGCGCGGCTCGTCGAAGGCGTTTGCCTGGAACTTGTAGAATTCCGTGTACTCTTCCGGCTTGATCTCGTTCTTGTTTTTCAACCAGAGCGCTTCGATGGTGTTGACGCGGTCACCGTTCAGGTTGATCGGGAACTGCACAAAGCTGCTGTAGCGCTTGATGATTTCCTCAATCTTGGATTTCTGGGCAAACTCCTTCGCATCCTCCTTCAGCTTGACGACAATCTTGGAACCGCGCCGCTGGCTGTCTTCGGTCTGTTCGATGCGGTATTCACCCATTCCATCACTGATCCAAACGAGGTTTTCGCCGTCTTCCTTGTAGGAATGCGTGTAGACGCGAACCTCATCGGCCACCATGAAGGCTGAATAGAATCCGACCCCGAACTGCCCGATCAGGTTGAGGGGATCGCTCCCGGATTCCTTGGCCTCTTTCAGGGCCGAGGCGAAGGCCTTTGAGCCGGACTTCGCAATGGTGCCGATATTCTCAACCAGCTCATCGTGGGTCATTCCGATACCGTAATCCTGGATGGTGATCGTCCCCGCGGTGTCATCGGTGCTGATGTTAACTTCAAGGGGAAGTTTTTCATCGTAAATGGATTCCCCGGTGAGCTGCGTGTGGCGCAGCTTTTCGAGGGCGTCGCTGGCATTGGAAACAAGCTCCCGGACAAAAATATCCCTGTCCGTGTAGAGTGAGTGAATGACGATATCCAATAATTGGCGGGTTTCCGCTTGGAAGGTATGGGTCTCGGTCTTTTTCGTGCTCATGTCTGTCTTCTGATGGTTCTTGTTATTCAAATTGGAAAAAACCGCCTAATGTAGGCCTCGTCTGGCTAAAATCAAGTGCTGATCGAACCCTTTGCGAGAACCACGAGAACAAGGAGGTGCGGGAGGAGGTAAGTGATCCCGGGCAGGGAACGCCCGGACATGCGGAGGCGCTGAAGGAACCATGCGAGGAGGAGCATGCCGACGAGGAGCAATGTCCCGGCTTGAGGCCAGTTCCATGCGCGCTCCCCAACGGCCCCGGGAATGCCCAGACACGCATGGAGAAGCCACTCGATTCCCCGGATGCAGGGCCATGTCGCGACAGCGATCGTTCCGGCTCCGAGCGGTCCGATCAGGGGTGCGGAAACCAGACTGAGGCAACCGGCCATGACGACCAGGGTGACCAGCGGATTCAAGAGGATCCCAAACAGGACTCCACCAGGCGTGAAAAGGCCGAAGTGCTGGACGATCAAGGGCATGCTGGCCAATCCAGCGCTGATTGAGACACAGGCAATGTCACTGCCCCCGCAAAGTAGCTTGAGGAACCGGTCGACGGGCTTGGAGGAAAGGAAGTGTCTTCCGGCGTAGTCGCTCATGAGGATTCGCAAATGCTGTGCCAGGGGGAGGCCCACCAGAATGATTGACAACACCACACCATAGGAGAGCTGGAACCCCAATTGAAACAGCTCCAGAGGGTCGAGGATCAGCACCAGCCAGGCTGACAGGATAAGGGCTGGAAAGAGCTGTGGTTGGCGAAAGACCACTCGCGCGAGCCCGAGGCAACTGATCATGATTCCGGCACGAACGGCAGAGGTGCTGCTTCCGGTCAGCCACACGTAGCTCCATGTTCCGAGAAGCGGAAGGATCTGATGGATCAGGGCGGGGAGGGGAATCCAGCGGACAAGAAGGAAGAGACAGAGGAAGACACTGCCCACGTGAAGGCCACTCACAGCAAACAAGTGGTAGGTGCCTGTCTTGCGATAGAGGGTGATCCGTTCGTCGCTCAACAGGGAACGGTTGCCAAGGAGCATGCTTGCCAGAACGGTTCCCGGATCATCCGGAGATCGGCATCCACTCGTCAGGAGAGCTTGGCTCGAGCTAAAGATTTCCTGTCGGAAGCGTTCCGCTGTCGGGGCTTTGGAAATTGATTGAGTAAGCCATCCTTGGTTCAGCGACAGATGAATGTCGCGATTTTTTAGATACATCTGGTAATTATCCAGGTGTTCAAGGTGTGGCAGGTAGCGCAGGACGGCTTTGCAGGAAAGGGTTTCCCCGGGCGTTGGCTTGGTTGAAGACGGCTGGTCCGTCTCGAGGTAAAAGGCGGCTTGCCGGCCAGTCACCGTATCAACAGGCAGGTCGGTGGAAAGGATTGTCCCGATTCCTGAAACGCGTGCGGGCTTCCGGGCGTTGAAGAGCTCATCAATCCTGAGGACCGCCTGGACTTCCCGAGGAGGCCGCTTCTCCCACGACTCATCCGGCCCCGGGTGGCGTATTGCAAACAGGGACATGCCGGCCAGCAGGCTCAGGCAGGCGACAAGCCGCCGGCTTCGATGAATGCCGGGAAGGAGGGAAACAGGTAGGCAGAGAAGGAGGGCGGCGACCAGCAAGGACAAGTTACCGGACCGGACCACGAAGATACCTCCAGCGAGGGGAACTAGGCTCCAGAGGAGGGGAGCGACGGCACATTGCGGCGGTCGCCGGGCTGCGGATTGATTGTCGGATGCGGGGCTGATCATTGGGGATACTGCTTGCCTCGACGATGATCGACTCACGGCTTGCCAGCAAGCGATGATCAGCGGAGACTCGGAGAAAGAATGCCTGAAAGAGACCAAAAAGAATTCTTTACAGCAGATGCTCCCAAGGCTTCGGCATCCTCCGAATCCCCGGGTTACCGTCCGCTGGCAGCGCGGATGCGCCCGCGCAACCTGAAGGAGGTTGTCGGGCAGGACCACATCCTCGGTGAGGGCTGCCTTCTGCCAAAACTGGTCAAGGCGGATCGCTTTGGAAGCCTGCTTTTCTACGGCCCGCCGGGCACGGGCAAAACTTCCCTTGCACAGGCCATCGCTGACGAAACCGGAAGCCGCTTTGTCCAAGTCAACGCAGTTCTTTCCAACACTGCTGAGATGCGCGATATCCTGCGCATGGCGCGTTACCGTCCGGAGGAGCGGACGATTCTTTTCATTGATGAAATCCACCGCTTCAACAAGGCGCAACAGGACCTTCTCCTGCCCGATGTCGAGGCAGGCCACATTCGTCTGATCGGCGCGACAACGCACAATCCGGGGTTTTATGTGAACGCCCCGCTGCTCAGCCGGAGCCATCTGTTCAAGCTCGAACCAGTCTCCGGGGAGGCCATTGTCAGTGTTCTTAAACGCGCCTTGGCCGATGATGTCCGGGGCCTTGGCGCAATGCGCGTGCAGGCGGACGACGATATTCTCGGGCGTCTGGCCCGCATGAGCGATGGTGATCTGCGACGCGCCCTGAATTCGCTGGAGACAATCGTTCTCTCGTTGGATAAGCCGGGTGGGGACAGGCAAATTGAGCAGGAGGACTTGGAAGCCTTCGCTTCCGAGCGCCAGATTCGGTACGATGCGAACGAGGACGAGCATTACGACACGGCTTCAGCCTTCATCAAGAGCATGCGGGGAAGCGATCCGGATGCGTCCCTTTACTGGCTCGCGAAAATGCTTTCCGGGGGCGAGGATCCACGCTTTATCGCGAGGCGGCTGGTGATTTTCGCCTCGGAGGATGTCGGACTTGCGGATCCTCGTGCGCTTCCAATGGCGGTTGCCTGCAAATCAGCCTGCGAATTTGTCGGCCTGCCTGAATGCCAGCTGAATCTGGCGCATGTCACAGTCTTCCTTGCCACTTGCCCGAAGAGCAATTCCACGACAATCGCCATTGGAAATGCGATGAAATCAATTAAGGAGAAAGGCATGCAACCGGTGCCTCTCTGGTTGAAGGACGCGCACACCAAATTCAACAAGTCCCTCGGACACGGGAAGGATTATAAATACAGCCATGATTTTCCGGAGGCTAACAGCGGGCAGGAGTTCATGGAAAACCCGGAACAATTTTATTTTCCCAAGGACGCCGGCCTCGAAAGCCGCATCAAGGAACATTTGGAAAAACGCCGGCGTAAGCGCTAGGGTTTAAGATAACCAAGGATTGCACAGATTTGTGGGATTTAGAGCGACTAAAAGCTCCCTGATCCTGTGGATCCGTGCAATCCGTGGTTAACCTTACGGCGACCTGCGCGCTCAGACGTCGATCACGTCTTTGTTGCTGATGGAGCGGCGGGAACGGGAGCGCGATGTTTTGGCATTCCAGGAAACCCTTACCTTCGGACGCGGGGAGAGGATCAGGTTGACCCCCATGGTCAGGAGGCTGATGACAAGTGCCCCCAGGAACGCAACGCCAAATCCAGGAACGGAAAATCCCGGGATAAGCTGGCCGGCCAGATAGAGCAGGACCGCATTGATGACAAAGATTCCAAGCCCGAAGGTGAATATCACAAAGGGCAGGGCGAAGAGGACAAGGATCGGCTTCAGGACGACGTTGAAGAGCGCCAGTACAAGGGCGACAAGCACGAGCGTCGTGGTGGACTCCGCTTCAATCGGCTCGATGAGCCATGAGGCGCAGAGGACACCGAAAAAGAGGATCGTAGTGTCCCTGAAAAATATGAATGCGTTGGGTCTGGCCATATTCAGTTGCCCTTACATGTTCCGCGTCAATTCAAGCGGGGTTTTTGGGAATGTGGCGGCGGGACCCTTCGCAAAGCGAACGATAATCTTGGCGCGAAAATTCGGCGGGCCATAAAAGGCGCGCTGACCGGTGAGCTCGATTTCTCCCACCGGCTTGAGGACGGTGCGCCACTTGTCATCACGGTGGGTAGTGTCGTCGATGATCAGAAGAATGGAACTGGCTGGATTTTTCACCAGTTTGTCCTCGGAATCGACAAATTTGGCGACGAGGTGCTTGTCCTTGAGCGTGAGCTGAAGACGAAGACCGTTACCCGCATCAATGAAGGTGCCGACATCCTCCATGAGATCCCCGACAACGGGTTTGGTATCCGGTTCGGCCGCTCCCATGAGGAGGGTGAAGGTGAACAGGCAGGCGGTTGTGATAAGGCTGAATCTACGCATAATAGTTATGTTAGGGCACTCCGGATGATTGGCAAGAACCTAGAAAATCGTTTGCCATCGCAAAAAAGGGCCATCTATTGATGACGATATGGCAAACGAAGTATACGATTTGGTAGTGATCGGTGGCGGGCCTGCAGGCTATGCAGCGGCAATCCGGGCCGGACAGCTGGGCAAAAAGGTGGCCTGTATTGAGGTGGAGCGCGCTGGTGGGACTTGCCTGAACTGGGGCTGTATCCCTTCGAAGGCGCTTCTCAAGGCAGCTGAGACCTATGAAGCCATCCAGCATGCGGGGGATTTCGGGGTGGAGGTCAAGGATGTGAAGGTTGACTTCGCAAAGGTCATGGCCCGCTCGCGTACGGTCAGTGACAAGATGGCCGGCGGCATCGAATTTCTCTTCAAGAAGAACAAGGTCGAGTACCTGCTCGGGACTGGGCACATTTCCGTTCCCGGAATCGTGGAAATTACCTCGGGGCCGGACAAGGGGAAGTTCCTCTCGGCCAAAAAGACCTTGATTGCCACGGGTTGCCGCTCACGCCGTATCCCGGGCCTCGAAGTGGACGGCGAACGCGTCATGACCAGCCGCGAGGCCCTCGTCATGAAAAAGCAGCCAAAGTCGATTGCCATCATCGGGGCCGGGGCCATCGGGGTGGAGTTTGCTTATTTCCTGAACACGCTTGGCACAGAGACCCACTTGATTGAGATGCTCGATCGCGTGGTTCCTGTCGAGGATCCGGATATTTCCCAGGCGCTCAACCGCTCATTCAAGAAGCAAGGCATCAAGATCAATGCCGGAACCAAGGTGGAGAATATCGAGGTCGGCAAGAAGAGTGTGAAGATGGAGCTCGTCAAGGGCGAGAAGCGCACGCCGCTCGAAGTGGACACGGTCCTCCTTTCCATCGGGGTTGTTGCCAACACGGAAGGCCTGCTCTCAGACAAGGTGAAACCGCAGTTTGATGATAAGGGCTACCTCGTCGTCAATGACCGCTACGAGACATCCCTTAAGAATGTCTACGCGGCCGGAGACATTATCGGCCCTCCCTGGCTAGCTCACGTCGCCACCTATGAGGCGGTCCAAGCCGTGAACGGCATGTTCGGACACAGCGAGCCGAAGCGCGTGACCCTCTTTCCCGGTTGCACCTATTGTCATCCGCAGATTGCCAGCGTCGGTATTACGGAGGAAAAGGCCAAGGCTGACGGGTTGGATTTCAATATCGGCAAGTTCCCGTTCTCTGCCTCGGGCAAGGCGGTCGCAGTTAACAAGCCGGAAGGTTTCGTGAAACTGGTCCTTGATGCCAAGCATGGCGAAATCCTTGGAGCCCATATCATCGGCAACGATGCCACGGAGCTCATCACGGAATATGTCCTCGCGATGAAGTCCGAGATCACGGCCGACGAAATCCACGCTACGATCCATGCCCATCCGACCATGTCGGAGGCCCTCGCCGAGGCCGCAGCCTCAGCCCATAACGAGGCGATCCATATCTAGCGTCACCGGGAGTCGGCGCTTCAGCGCAGGTCGCAAGTCCGATATTAAAAAGCGGGACCCCTTGATGGGATCCCGCTCAGTTGTTCTTTTTAGGTGCTTCTAGAAAAAGTTACCCTTGCCACCCGAAGTGGATTTCATCCAACCCGAAGGCCACTAGAAGGATGGTGCTCAAAATTATGGTGCTCAAAAGGATCGTAATCATTGCTGCTTCTCCAAAGTTTGGTGGACCACGCCAGGTCCGGTTCAGGAATCAATCGCTTCCTTGATCTGGACGATTCCGAAGGTCAGTAAAAAGGCGGATGTGAAGATGATAAGTGTCATGGCTGTGCTTTCCTTAAATTTCACCTATCCCTATTGCTTCCAGCGTGCCAATTTACTTTTATAATTCATAAGACACTGAATAACAGCGAGTTAAAATTATTAGGGATTGATCTGTTTCTCCAGCCTTGGCGTTTCTCGCCACGATTTGTGCGGTTCAGGGACACCTTGCGTCCCAAAAACGGGACAGTTCGCCGTTTCAAGGCCGCCTGAAGGCGGAACTCCGGCCCACAAAAAACATTGACCCATCAATCACCCCCGCACAACTTCTCTCCTTCCTCTAAAGGAATGTATCCTGCTCCCATAGTGTAATGGATAACACGCTGCCCTCCGGAGGCAGAAATTGGGGTTCGAATCCCTATGGGAGTACCATGCTGGACATGGTGTAACAGGCGTCCCGCCTGTTTTTTGCTGAAGAGGATCCTCCTCAAAGCGCAAAGCCGCGGATGGCTCAGCAAAAGAAAGAGGTCTATGCGGTATGCACAGACCTCTCCCGATAAGTCGTTTATTGGAAAAAAGGCTAGAACTTCACAATTAAGCCAACTTCCACAAGGTGGTCATCAAGATCATCAAGGTCGTAATCAAACAGCTCTACGGATTCCAGATAAAGATACCTGTATCCAAGGCGCAAAGAAGCAGTTTGGTTCAACTTGAAATCCATTCCCACCATGGCCTGAACGGTCAGGACATTGTCGTCGTCAGAGATCCCAAATACATCGACATCGACATTGCTCGTACCGATCCCAAGTCCGAAATATAAGTCATATGAGTTATTTTCGGTATTTACAGCGCGGTAGTTGAGCATGAGTGGATTGATCTCAAGATCGACGCCCATCTCGCTATCCTCTACATGGCCAATTTCGATCTCGACGTTGTGCGAGACCTTGCCCTTTTTCGCCACCTCATAGCCAAAGTGGACGGTCAGTAGTTCTTCTTCGCTGTCGATCATGTATCCGACACCTGCCCCCAGATAGGCGCCTGCCTGGACGGACTGAAATCCCATCAGGGCAATTAGCGTAAGGGAAGCGGTTAGTATATATTTAGCTTTCTTCATGGTTTGGCTTGGTTTGGTTTTTGGAGCCGGATTTCAACTGATCAATCTTCCGGCCTCAAATACAGGGTATAATAGTAAAACCGTTAAGATACAATCCAAAATCCCCTAAAACCCCGGACCATTAATGGCACGCCCATGCCCGCGCTTCTCTGAAGTGCTTGTCGGTATAAAGGTGCGGTGGTCCCTTACTCCCGATCCGGGTTGATCCTGACACCCTTCACTGAATTGGACACAATCTTGATATCAAATTTCGCATCGTGGTGGTGTTTGCGTTTGATCAATACGTCCTCCCCGTCATCGCGCTCGATATGGAAGTGATCTTTTGGCAATTGCGATTTCAGCGAATCGACAACATCCCGCGCAA
Source organism: Oceanipulchritudo coccoides (assembly GCF_010500615.1). Lineage (NCBI taxonomy): Bacteria > Pseudomonadati > Verrucomicrobiota > Opitutia > Puniceicoccales > Oceanipulchritudinaceae > Oceanipulchritudo > Oceanipulchritudo coccoides. Next base: position 40,430 of record NZ_JAAGNX010000002.1, on the reverse strand, counting down.
CATGGTTTTCGCTCCGCCCTTTTTTAATGTCAGTGCGTGTCTCGATCATCTCGCTCCCCTTGGGCGTGAACTGCATCACAATGGTGCCACTGGACTCTGCGTTACCGCTGAACTGCAGGCGCCATTTGTTGGACGGTGACGCTTGAACGGAAAAGGCAAGCAACAGCATGAGCCCGGCCAAGGTGAATTTTAGTGCGGATGAAGGGTTTGTTTTCATAAGTATTTGTTTTGGATTAGGGCCTAATGTTTTCCACGGGGGAGACAGGTTTAATCTGCTGTAATTATTATTTAGCCAAAACACGGACCTTGCAAGTTGGGCCCTAAATAATCCCCGGGGAACCCAAGTTGCCGACCCTTTTACAGAGGGAAGACTATAAGATTCCTCAAGGTTTGGAAATGATAAAGAACGCCGTCAGGTCGATGGAAACAAGGTCGTTGACGAGGTGCATGCCGAGTCGTTCGAAAATTCGCCCCGAGCCGTATAAGGCCCCGACTTGGGTGCGGTCGAACTGGAAGACCGTTTGTAAGACAAAGCCGCCCTCGATGGGGGCCAGCATGGCCTTTGTTTCCAAAGGCATGGATGTGCCACGCGCGGTCAGCTGCCCCTTTACAAGCAGGTTTGGAGCACCGTCCAGGGCGCCTTTAATGGGCTCACCTGAATCAAGGTTGAACCGGGCTTCCGGATGGTTTTCCACATCAAAGAAATCCACGCTGGCAAGGTGCCCGATGAGCGCCTGCGCCATTTTGGATTCTTTTATGTCGTGGCAGACCATTTTCGTCATGTCGGCGATCACTTCGCCTTCGGCTAGTATACCGTTCTGGTCAAACTTGATCTCCCCGCCTGCCAGCTGGATTTCCCCGTTGTGCTGGTTCATCAGGTTCCTCCCGACCCAGCGCAGGTGGCTCTTTTCTGTATCGAGAAAGTAATGACGTGAACGGGGAGCATCATCTGCGGGACCGCTCCCTTCAATCTCCCTGCCTTCCTCCTTCCAGGCCTTCAGGCCGCCTGTAAGAATGGAGACCTCCGTGTAGCCCTGCGATTGCAGGCTGGCATAGGCGGCGAGGTCGGCCTTGAACGGGTGTCCTTCCCCGTAGATGACAATTGGGGCCGCCTTGTCCGCTTCAAATTCCGCCATCTTTTCCGGGAAGGCCGTTTCGTAAATGCAGAGATTGGTGCTCCCCGAAATGTGGCATTCCGACCAGGCCTCCTCTGTCCGTACGTCGATGAGGCGGATTTTCCCGTCCTTGAGCAGGCCCGCAAGCCCCTCGGTTGATATGAATTCGCAAGTGTCTGTTGATGGTAGCATGATGTTCCTTTCGTTGGGTTTTTAGTTTCTTCTCCCGCTCAAACCGGTAGGTCGAAAAGGAGGACCTTGGCCGGTTCGGCGCCAGTATTTTTGATCGATATCCCGCTGGTCCCGCTCAGCGCGACTGTGTCCCCCGCCGCATAGGTCTCTCCGTCGCTCAAGACCGTTCCCTCGACCACAAAGAGCCACAGTCCGCGTCCGGTTCCTGCCGTTTCGTGACCGATTGTACTCCCCGGCTTCAGGCGAACGGTCCGCAGTGTCGCATCCTGTCGGATTTCAATTGATCCATCGCGCCCGTCCGGCGATAGGATCAGGCTCCATTCATCATCTTCCGCTCCAACGAGCGGTTGATCCGCATACTTCGGCTCAAGTCCTTTCGCCTTGGGCTCGATCCAGATCTGCATGAAGTGCACTGGCTCGTCCGCCGAGGGATTGAATTCGCTGTGCACTACCCCGGCTCCCGCACTCATGTACTGGACGTCCCCCGCCCGGATCACCCGGCCGTTCCCCAGGCTGTCCTGATGCTGCAGCTGCCCTTCAAGAACAATACTCACAATCTCCATGTCCCGGTGAGGGTGGGCCGGAAAACCGCCCTCAGGAGCCACAATGTCGTCATTCACCACCCGCAGCGGCCCGAAGCCCATCCGCTCAGGATCATGATGCCCCCCAAAGCTGAAGCTGTGACGGCTGTCCAGCCACTCAAAGCGGCTCCGCATGCGCTCCCCGGAGCGCGTGATTTGTTTGTTCTTTTGGTGTGTTTTCATAGGTCTTTCACTAAGTTAAAGAAATTATCTTGGTATCAAGGTAAATGGGTAAAAATACGATTTGCTACATCAACCGGGCGGCCCGCTCCCCGATTTTCCGGGTGAGGGCAGCGAAGGATTCGCGCTCGGATTCGTCAAATGCCTCAAAGAGCTGGTCGAGGTCGGCCGCATGGAGGGCAAAGGCCTCCTCGATCCGGTTTCTGCCGCTTTCCGTCAGGTGGACCAGGACGACCCGGCCGTCTTCCGCTCCCCGTTCCCGCCTGACGAGGCCCTTCTTTTCCAGACGCTGGACGGCCGTCGTGATGGAGCCGCTGGTCAGCAAGACCTTCTCCCCGATGATGTTAACGGGCAGTGAGCCCTTGTGCAAAAGCACCTCCAGGACCGCGAAATCCGAGAGTGAGCTGAACCCCGCCCGGGCCACGCTGGCCTCGTCATACTGCATCACCGAATACGATGCTTTCCAGAAGAGAAGAAACAGGTGCGTCCCCGAATTGGCGTAGATTTTAGTCATCGGGAAGGAATATCCCTCCCAATTGTCTTGATGTCAAGACACTTCCTCTTCCTCTTCCTCTTCCTCTTCCTCTGAGTCGCCCAATTTAGCGGCGAGCCGGCTGTAGAGATATCCGAGGACGGTGAGGACAATTGCGGCGGCGGCGAAGGCGACGATCCGGTAGAGGGCATCCTGGACATCGACGAGGAAGAGGCGCAGGAGCGGGAGGGCGAGGGCGAGGAGGCCCAGTTTCCGGAAGACGGGATCGGCTCGGAAGAGGCCGAGGAGGATCATGGAAAAAGCGGTGAGGGCGAGGAGCGGGGTATACCAACTCATCCAGCCGAGGCCATGGTAATGGAAGGTGAGGGCCGAATTGAGGAAAAAGAGGACAGCCACGGAAGCGGAGAGCAATGAATCCAGTTGGTCTTGTGATTTGGCTTCCTTGAGCCTCCAGGGATTGGTTTTGAGGAAAAACCAGAGCAGGAGGAGGGCGAAGATCACCCCGGAGCTGATCAGGGCCTCGCTGATCCATGGGATGTAGGCAGCGGGCTCGCTCAGCATGGACTCGGCATGCCGGAGCATGGCGGTTCCTCCGAATACGATGGCCCCGAGAAAGTATCCCGGGACCTTCCATATCTGCGTGCCGACGATGAGCAGTGCGGAAAGGCCCAGAAGGGTGCACTGCCAGACCAGCCAGTGCTCGTGATTATTACTGAAATCGATGGCGAGGATCGCGAGCAGGACCGTGCCGATGACCGCCCACAGTGAGTAGCGTTTGGCCCAGCCAAGGCCGTCGCTTACTCGGCTGATCAATGGCGGCAGGGCCAGCCAGCCAATCCCGACGGCCATTGTCAGGAGCATGGCGGTCTGAGTTGATCCCCGTACGCCCTCGGAGACGTAGAAGACCGCAAAGGGGAGGAAGGCCCATGCCCCTGCATGTCGGAGGCGGGGAAGGGTCCCCAGCGCGCTCAAGGCAATGGCCAGAACCGGCATCAAGGCGACGGTCCAACTCCAGTCACCCAGCAGTTGAAGAATCCAAAGGATGACAGGCACAAAGCTGAGCACATAGACCGCGTTTTCAGCAAGGATGGCCCATGTTTTTTCCTTCCCCGTGAGCCAGATCAGGCTGGCCACAGCGGGAATGAGCAAAAGGACGAGGAGGACGGGTGAAAACGGCTCGGAGCAGAAGAGGATGCTGGCCAGAACGAACAGAATACCCGAAGTCATGAGGCTGATCCAGCGGGCAATCCAAGGGATGAAGGATACAGCGGCCATTCCATACATGACGGCAAGGAACGGTGCCGGAGCGCCGACATTCCCCGCCTGCGTGGCGGCAAAGAGGCGGAACCACAACCAGACAGCAAGGAAGGGCAAGGCGCCGTACAATAGTCGGCGGTCGGCTTCCTTGTAATCGAAGCGGGGCATCTGGAAGGCCGGAAGGACAATCGAGAGTCCAAGGACAATCACACCGGGATACAAGACCATCAACCACCAAAGAAGCGTGCCTGCCTCGGGATTGGTCAGGAAGACAGGAACGAAATAGCCCACGCTGACAAGCGCCACAGCCCATGTAACACATTCCAGGGCGATTGCCTTGGCGCGCCGTGCTGAAAGGGCCACTACAATTGTCTGGATACCGAGCACCATCCAGCGGAGATCGCCGGCAAAGTGGAGGATAGCCCAGACAGCAATCAGGAAGGAAGCCTTGGTAAAAAGTAATTGTGCAAGGAAGCCGCAACCCCGGAGGGCCCATCCGGCGATTGAGCCGGCCAGTAAAGTACATCCAAGGACCAGCGAAGCCCATTCCAGCATGTCCGGATCAAATTCCCTGAAGAACCAACCGGTACCGAGCAGGGCAAGGGACGACCCGATCGAGAACAGCAGCTTTGGGCGCCATCCAGTCCCAAGGCCATTGAGCAAATACAGGATAATTGAGCCTGCCATGACCAGATTAAGGTAGACCTGGACGGATATGCCGGCTGGGACCTCCACCGTGCGCAACAGGGCAAGTAGCGGAAAGGCGATCACCACCAGCATTGAGCCGGGAATGATTATCCACGTCAGGTGACGGAAGAGCTGCATGCGCGAGAGCAGGGCACCTGCCACGAACAGAAGGCCTGCCGCGATCAAGGCTCCTTCACGAAGTCCTTCCCATGCCATGAAAATGCCCAGAAGATAACCAAGGTGGAATGCCAGTAGGACGATCCCCTCGGAGCGTCTCAGGAATCCCACTACAGAGATAACGAGGAGTACAACCGCCTGCAGCAAGGCCCCGACAAGTGGGTTTTCAATAAAGCGCATTGCCGGGAGGACATAGGCCGCCACGCTCGCCAAATAGAGCATGACAAGGCCTGTCACGACAAGGACTCCCCCGAAGGTGCGGAGCTTCTTCTCAAGATACCATCCAAGCCCCGTGATACCCACCGCAGTAGCGGCCAGCTCCATACAACGGATGAATGGTGTTGTCGACTGGTTGACGTAGACCCCGAAGAACAGGGCGCTTAGCAGGGCCAGCAATCCCCCGATACGCGGGAGCCACCACTTCATGAGGATGGCTTCCCGGTCATGCCCTGCGACACTTTCAGGTGGCCACATGCCGATGCCGCGCAGGAAGTCCCGTAGCTTTTCGCCAGTGGTCGGCATCGGGTCCCCGATTTCCCCGGGGAAGTCCGGTTCTTCCGGAAGAGAGGGCTCTTTTGGGATTACCTCGTCGTAAGCCGGTTCCTCAAGCGACTCGACACCCAAAGATTTCTTTGCCACTGCTGCCGGGATTACGGGCACGGCAGTCGGAGCGGGCTCTGGCTCTGCCTCTGGTGCCTTTTCCATTTCAGGCCTTACTGGCTCGACGGATTGTGTCGGCTGCGCTGGCCGGCGCATCAACTCCTCGACAAGGCCGGAATAATGATGGATCTCCTCCTCAAGCCGGTTCAGGCGCTTCCGGTGTGAGACCGCCACTCCTATTAGAATGAATGGCGAGACAAGGATAAAGCCGACGACAAGTAGAAGAAGGGTGATTTCCATGGGAATATCAAGGTTTCGGATGTATGTTCCATTCAGCCGGATAAAGGACTGTGTATTCAGTTTTCAGTACACCCTTGGCTCCGGGATCAAGTGTGCGCTCCCATTTGAAGAGACCCGTGCCCTCTTCGGGTTCGACATCCTTCGGGCTTTGTATGCGGACCTGGATCTTGTTGTCGCGCCCTACCGGGAAGCGGTCCTGCAAGACCACCCGGTGCGCGACCGGCATCCGGTTGGTGACGACTGTTTCGTATTTGATCTCATGCCGTTTGGTACGGTCAATCAAACCGCCCTCAGAACTCTTGCGCTTACGTTCATGCCGCTCGATGGCAATCTTCTCGTTCTTTCCAAGGGCAAACTCGATATCTTCCCCGGCTGGAATTCCGGACAGGTTCTTTCGTGATACCAGCTGTCCGTCAATGTAGGCGTACGCCTCACCGGGAAGGACTGGCCAACCCAAGTCATTGGTTGTTCCAGCCATGAGCCATGCGTCCGTGGATAGTTGTGGCGCCGCCTCCGACCAGAATTCGGCCTTCAGACTACCGGTGAAAGCCTCCCGCACCACCGGTCCCTTTCCGGATGCGATGGTCAGGGATTCCGGGAGTTTGATGAAAAAACTAGCCGTTGTGGATTCCGGCTCGGCCTGTTGCATTGCTTCCATTTCCACAGGCGCGCCTGCCGCGTAACTGACCGAATCCATCATTTTCCGGGCCATTGGCCGGTATTCCATGTGTTCGAGATAAAGCGGTGGCAATTCGGGCAGACCGGATGAATAGAGTGCGCTGGCTGATTTAAGGGAGGCCGCAACCCCGTTCCAATCTTCGCCTGATTGCTGCCAGATCCGTGCCTTGTAAATCCATTCAAGCGTTCCTTTCGCTGGCACCGCCCGGATTTCATAGACAGGATTCCATCCGGCTTCGCGGACTTGGTATTTCAATGCCAACCGGGACCCTTCCTGCAGGTCGCCCCGCACATCAAAGCGCAAGACACCGGCTTTTTTGCGGAGGGAATCGACTTTCTCATCCAGTTCCTTCTGGGCCACCCGGCGGGCAATTTTCAGATCACTCTCCCGCTCGGTCAAGTCGCCCAGCTGCACCTCTCCCTCCTGTGTGACAGATTCGACGTTTGCCCAGATCTTGACTGCGAGGTCAAAGGCCTCCGTGTCAGCCTTTTCCGAAAGGGACTTTCGCAGGCTTTCAGCCATTCCGGTGTAGTGGGAAATTCGCGACTCAATTCCCTGTCGTTCCAGTCGTATATCACGGAGCTGCTCGTCGATAGTCTTCAACGCCTCCCGCTCCTCAATGGTCCGTGGGTCATCCGGCTCGACCGGGTTTTCATTTGGCAGGAAGGTAAAGCCCCCGATGCGCAGGCCCGCATCGTCGAGCGGGCTGATCTGGACCGATGACGGCATCAATGAGGATGGAAGCCCCTCCAGCTCGATTGACACAAAATCTCCTGAACCTGCCTGAAGAATGACTTCCCTCGTGACAGCCGCGCCCGACGGGTAGATCTCAACCGCCTTGAGGGCACTCTCTGTCGCATGTGCCAAAAGGGGTGAAGCAACGATTATTAAAATAAGAAGGGTGGTGCTAATTCGTATATTCATGACTTTTGTATGGAATGTTTTAGTGGGCACCCGGAGCTTTGGCAATTTCCAACTTGTGCGAGTCTTCCTCCACTGGCTTTTGGCTTGTTCCGTTGTGTCCCCGATGCTATCCATGGAGTTGTGAATATCGCAGAAATACAAGCGGGCCGGCGATTCTTCCTGCCCTTGATTTGTTTTATTTTTCTCGTTCTCCTGGGAGGATGTGCGACAACGCCTCCGGCCGAGCCGGAGGAAGTCCGCTTGGAGGAACATTATTTCTACTTGAATCCCAATGAGGAGGCATTCAACGTCTTCCTTACCAAGGCAAGTGTTTCCACCGAGGTCTCAAAGGCCGAATTGGGAGCCTATTACTTCGCGGATTTCCTTGATGCGGTCTTTGTCGCGAGAGCCTCGGAAAAATATGGTTATTCGATTGTCGGGACGGGCTATGTTCCAGAGACTGCGAGAGAGATCCTCCTTGGAGAGTCCGACAAGGCAAGATTTGTAAGCGATGACGACATCGTCGACGTCTTTAAACTGGATGTCTGGTGGGCCAGTTTTTTTGCAACCGGTGAGGACGTGTACCTGACGAAGATCCTTGATTACGCAGTGGGCCGCCAATGGACCGATGAAATGGCGGAAGTCATGGGAAAGGCGCAGCGCTCATTCAAGTCGCGTTGCAAGTGGCACAAACTTGTCAGGAACTTTGCCGAGCAAGCGCTTGGGGATCCCGCTTATGAAGATGGCAAACGCTATTTGCGCGAGTGCCTGTACTAAGGTCCTCTTTCGGCGTGTATGGCCCCTTCTGCACCCAGCCCTGCCAGAAGGATCAGAGGGCTGAAAGCTCGGCCTCGCTTGCAAAGTGTTCCTTCCGATATTCCCTTTGTGGGATGTTTACTAGATCTATGTTTTCCCTTGGCCTGCTGGCTTGCCTGCCAGCGACTCTTGCCCTGCCCTTACAGTTGACTGGTACTATCCCTGTTCCCTATCCGGAAACCCCGGTCCGGGAAGTCGTGCACGAGTACGGAACCGTGCGCCTGCCGGATTCCTTTGCATGGTTGGAGGAGGATGAGACACCGGAGGTGGAGGCGTGGTTTCGGGCACAGAACCAGTTTGCCCGTGAGCGCATTGGAGAAATGCCGGGACGCAAGGAAATCTTTGAACGCATTCAGGAAATCGACACCGCGAAAACCGTTCAGATCTACAGCTTTGGCCGTGCCGCAGAGCGGTATTTCTATTTAAAACGTGAAGTTGATGAAGAGGTGGGCAGCCTCTATTATCGCGACGGAATCGAGAGTGAAGGGCGGCTCATTATCGATCCATCTGAATTTATTGATGATGATGGCGTTCATGCGATCGACGGCTATTCCCCCAGCTATGACGGGTCACTTGTCGCCGTGCAAATTGCTCCCGGCGGTTCGGAGATTCCCAATGTGTATATCTTCGATGTGGAGACAGGTGAGCCGCGCGATGTCATGATACCGCGTATCCGGGGCGGAATTGTCTGGTTGGAGGACCAAAGCGGCTTTTTCTATCGGCAGCTCCGCGAGGGATACCTCGATGAAGATCCGGTCGAGCGGTACAAGCGCACGCCTTCCAAGTTTCATCGCCTCGGGGACAATCCTGAAAATGACCGGATCCTGGCTTCCTACGATGACCGTCCAACTCCCGGGCTTGGGCCTGTGGACGGCGTCTACGTCTACAATTACCCGGAAACAAACCACACCTTCGCCTATGTCTCGCACGGGGTGGATCGCGCCTTCTCCCTCTATTATGCCGAGGATGTGGACCTCGATTCAGATGCTCAGATTGACTGGAAAGAAATTTGCACCCGGGAGGACCGCATCGAGGATTTTGCCCTGAGTAAGGAGTCAATCTTTCTCCTCAGCTCAAAGGATGCGCCGCGCCGGATGATTCTCAAGGGCGATATCGAGGACTTCAGCAAGGATCAGCTCGAGGTGATCCTGCCTGAGTCCGACAAGGTCCTTACAGGTCTCTCATTTTTGGGTGAAAGGCTCTACGCCACCGGCATGCAGGGCGGTATCGATTTTATCATGACACACGATCCCCGCGAACCCGAGTCGGGATTCAAGGAGATCGAGCTTCCCTTGATCGGACGTGTGACAATGCTTCGCAACGATTACCGTGAAAATGATGTCTTCATCAGCTTGACCTCATGGGAACGCGCACCTGCCTATTATCGCTATGACCCGGACAACGGGTCGGTGAGCCTCAGCTCCCTGCGTCCGCTCGGGCCGTTTGATGCGCCTGAGGGGTTGGTCACCAAACGCGTCCTTGTGCAATCCCACGACGGAGTGGAAGTGCCCCTGACGATCATCCACAAGGATTCCCTTGAGCTTGATGGAACCAATCCCACGATCCTCTACGGATACGGGGCCTACGGAATTTCGATGAGACCATCCTTTGGTCCAACCCGCTTGGCCTGGCTTGAACGTGGAGGCGTTTTCACAGTGGCCCACGTGCGCGGGGGTGGTGAATTTGGGAAGGAATGGCATGATGGCGGACTCATTGAGACGAAGCGCAACAGCTGGCTCGACCTGCACGCCTGCGCGGAATACCTGATCGATGAAGGCTACACCTCCGCATCCCACCTTGGGGCAATGGGCGGCAGCATGGGCGGCGTCCTCGTGGGGCGGGCCGTGACGTCAAGGCCCGAGCTGTATGGCGCCATCGTCTCGAGCGTCGGCAACCACAATCCTGTCCGCAACCACCGCCGGGCCAATGGTCCTGCCAACTATCCGGAATACGGGAATCCCCTCGATCCGGAAGAATTTCCCTACGTGCTTGCCATGGACAGCTACTTCGCGGTTCGAGATGGCATCCAGTATCCGCCCGTTTTACTCACTTCAGGCTACAACGATTCCCGCGTCGATCCGTGGATGCCCGGCAAGATGGCCGCTCGCCTTCAACAGGCGGATCCCGAGGGAGGCCCGTTCTTCATGCGGGTTGAGTTTGAGGCAGGCCACGGGGGCGTGGCTCGTTCGGATGTTTGGGAAGAGCAGGCGGATGTGTATACTTTCCTCTTCTGGGCACTCAGCGACAGGCCCGAATAGGCGGCTCCTTTCGGGACGGTTTATCTCGACTCAGGAAGCCCTGAGGGATAAAATGTGCCCATGTCGATAATGGGGATGAGTAGGCTTTCCTTATGGAGTCTCACGCTGGCGACGCTTGCCTCTGCTTCACCTGTTTTTGCCATTGAATCCGCCGATTCTGAAGGCACTCCTCCCCCCGTCCTTGAACAGCCCCTTTACCTGAATGTTCCTCGTGATTTGTGGCACCTGAGTACCTCATGGGATGTTGGAAAGATACGCCTGCGGATTGGTCCCGAGGGGAAGGTAGTCGACTGGGTCCCACTCGAGCTCCCGCATTTCAAGTTAGTCGAGACGATAGACAAAGCCCTCAAGCACGCCCGGTTCACAAAGCCTCTTGTCGATGGCGAACCCGCCACGATCGACATGGCGGCAACTATTCCGCTGCGTGACGTGATTGGCAGCATCGTCCTCTCCGTCAACATTGCTGAGCACATCGAGAGCCGGATGGCGATGTATATGTCGGATCAGTTTAAGCTCGTCGTGAGCCAGCATTCCGAGCTCGACGAGCCCGTCCGGCTGATTTCGACCGGGGAGGCTTTTTCGGTCAAGGATGATAATGGCGTACCGCTTTCAGGAACAGTCAAAGTGGACCTCTATGTCGATCCGGATGGCTTTCCTCGGATGATGGTTCCTGACGAGACGGCCAACCCCTATCTAGCCCAAGCCGCTATCATGACCATTGCAAATATGCGGTTTACTCCTCCCCGGCGCAACGGACACCCCACCGTGACCAAGGTCCGCCTGCCCGTCGTGGTGGGCAATTAGGATTCGGGTGTCAGGATCGCGGCTGCGGATGGTTGAAGCTCGGGTGACTTGACGGCATCGATTTTTTCTTGAGCAGCCTTTGTTTGCCCAAGCTCGACGAGGCAACGCGCTTGATGGAGGCGGACAGCATCCTGTTGAAGCTGAGTCAACCCGGGATGGACAGAGAGGAATTCCCAGTGTTCGAGGGCAAGCTGCCAGTCCGGGCCGTCGACATCGTAAAACGCTTCGCCGTACCGGAATTGAAAGGGCAGGGTGTCTGGCTCCAGCTCACAGGCCGTTTTGAAGGACTTGAGCATTTCGGAATCGAGTTTGTATCCCGTGAAGACCTGTTCGGTGATAAATTCTTCCCTGAAGGCGGCCAGAAGCTGACCCAGCCCGAAATGGTAGATGGCGGTCTCCGGCTCAATCTCGATGGCATTCAGGGCATAGGCGAGGGCGCGCGTGTAATCGCGTTCCTCGGCATAAAATGTGCTCAGTTGCTGGTGGATGACCGCCACATCGGGCTCGATCCTCGCCGCGTTCAGGAACTGGTTTCGGGCACCGGTTCCATCGCCGTAACGCATCAGGAGCTTGCCGTACAAGAGCCTTGATTCGAGGTTGTCGGGATTGCGGGCAATAATCCCCTCGTACTCGCGCGCGACTCGCTGGAACAGCCGCTGAATTTCCCGTTTATCCGCTCCCGGCATTGCCGCTTCCTCCTCGAGCCGGGCTTCCATTTCGATGGTCTCAAGCAAGCGCTCCTCCAGGAGGCTCAGGGACTCGCTGGATTGGCTGCCCTGCTGCGGAGCGGGGCTCCGGCAGGCAGACAGGCTCAAGGCCAACAGACAGAGTAGGAAAGCAGGTAAGCGCATATGCCTTTAATTGAGCCCGCAAGATCCCTGAGGCCCCATGCAGCAACCGCAACCCGGTGAATGCTGGTGCCCTGATCCGGAGGCGCTCCCATGGGTCTCACCGCTGGTTGCGAAAGTGGAAAATTCCTTATGCATCTTCTTGCTGCCACACTCCGGACATTCAGGCTCAGTCTGGCCATTGATGAGGAGTTCCGATCGCTGGTGGCAATCCTCGCAGGTGTATTCGAATAATGGCATGCTGCAAAATGTGGGAACTTTTTTATGGAAGGCAATCCGGGAAGCCACCTGCTTACCGGGTGAGCCGCGGGAGAAGAAAAGCCGCCAGAAAGAGCTGCATCGGATGGTAGCAGAGGAGCGGCAGGAGGATCAGGCTCAGGTTCACATCGCCGAGGTGTCCGTTTGTAGCAAAGATGGCGACCGCCATCGGGGCGCCCGCGGCAAGCGTCTTCTGCGAGCCACAGAAGAGGGCGGCATTCCGGTCGGAAGAGGATTTGAAGAACCAGCCGCTCGAAATCCATACCGCGCCATGAATCATCAGGACAGATAGCAGGGTCAGCATGAGCAGGATGACAATGGATGCGGGAGCAACATGGCTCCAGATATCATTGAGGACGCTCTTTGAAAAGGCGGTGAAGACAATAAAGAGGATAATCCCGTGGTTGATCAGCTTGAATCCCGGGGATATGCGGCCAAACCAGTCGCGTTGGTAAACGAGGGGACGAATGAGCTGCCCGGCGATCAAGGGCAGGAGGATCAGCCATGCCAGCTTCAGCAGTAACGGACCGATGAGCTCGCCCTGGAAACCTCCACCAGTTGAGAAGACCAGCAGGCACCCGGTGGGGACCCAGAAGACGCCGATGACATTTGACAGGGTCGTATTGAAAATGGCTGCCGCGACATTGCCGTTGGCCGCACTGGTGAAGGCGACTGCGCTGGAGATGGTCGTCGGGATCAGGGCCAGATAAAAGAACCCGCCCGCCAGCTCGTTTATGGACAAGGCCCGCATCGCGAGGCCGGCCGAGATCAGGACGATCGGCGATAGAAGGAAAATCCATGCCTGGACAAATCCATGGATGCGCAGATCCCGCAGGCCATGCGCCAGTTGCCGGGTCTTCAGTGAGAGCCCCTGCAGAAAGAAGATGACCATCACTCCGGCCTTGCTCAGCAGTCCCGCATGGAGCGGGCCATCAGGGGCGCCAGCCTGCGGAATCAGGAACGCCACCACCACCGCCCCTAGCAGGGCAAGGATAAAGCCGTTCTTCCGAAGTAACTGGACGAGTGTTCCCATTAATCAAATTCCACGGAAATCTGCAGTTCCACGGTTGAGCCAAGCGGTAGTCCTGTCACCGCTACAGCTGCACGGGCATGCTTGCCCGCATCGCCAAAGACCTCCACAAGGAAATCGCTGGCCCCGTTGATCACCTGCGGACTTTCTGCAAAGCCCGGGACCGCATTTACGAAGCCGTTGACGAGCAGGAATTGGGTGACCCGATCCAGCGATCCCAAAGCGCCCTTGATGGCGGCGAGGGCATTCAAGGCGCAGAGCCGGGCGGCCACATATCCCTCCTCGACAGTCTGTCCATCGCCCACTTTGCCGGCATAGCGGATGTTTCCATTCTCAACTGCCAAAACGCCGGAGAGGATCAGTTGGTTTCCGGAAATCCGGTACGGAAGGTAATTTCCCTTGGGTGCCGGCGGATCGGGCAAGGTGATTCCTTTTTCAGCGAGCGTCCGTTCGATGGGTGTCATGGATTTAGCGAACCGTTGCGGCCCAGTCAGTCAAACGCCTTTTTCAGAGGCTGTGCCACGCTTCCTCTGCGGCAGGCTGTAGACAACCAGCCCGCACCAAATCAGGGCAAAGCCGGCGAGGACGCCACCCGTCACCGGCTCACCGTAAAGCACAGCCAGGCCCAGATGGGCTGAGGGAACGATATATTGGCCCATTCCCATCGTGCTAAGGCGGATTCGCTGGGCCGCAAAGGCAAAGAGCAACAGCGGGGCCGCCGTCAGGAATCCGGCGGTGGTCAGGAAGCCGAGTGCCGCGGATGGAGCGGTCGTGATGGTCAGCGGCCCCTGAAAGGCCATGATGAGCAGGATCACGGCTGAAACTGGTGCCAGAAGGGAAGTTTCCATGCCAAGGCCGACTACCGGACCCAGCGTTGTGCGCTTTTTCATGACGGCGTAGCCACCCCAGGTGAGGGCAATGCAGATTGCCGCAAGCGGAAGCCTGCCGGCAATTATCACGAGGGTCCCGACCCCGGCCGCGGCCAGTCCGACCGCCAGCCAGCGCCGCACGCCAAGGTGTTCATGCTCGATCACCCGCCCAAGGAGGACACTCACCAAGGGGCAAAGAAAGTAGCCCAGGCTGGATTCCATGACGCGCCCGTTGTTCACGGCCCAAATGAAGGCAAACCAGTTGCCGGAGAGCAGGATTGCCGTGAAAAGGCTTGTTGCCAGCTGCTGCCGGTCTTGCCAGGCCGCCCGGAAATCCTTCCAGCTGCCACGCAGAGGGAGCAGAAGCAGGCAGCTCAGGGAGGTCAGGATCAGGCGAATAAACAGGAGCTCAGTCGGCGAAATCCTCCCCAGGAGCTTCCAATACACGGGAAAGAGCCCCCAGATGGAATAGGCCAGAATGATGGCGGCGAGGCCGCGGGTGTGGGAGGAGTAGAACATGACGGACCGCCTGACGAAGATTCCTTTAAAATGATTTGCCAAGAAAAATCAAAGCCCACACTTTAGCGCCTTTGATCTTTAAAATTGACGTACAATGGCTGAAGAACTGACAGGAAACGTATTGGTAGCGCAGAGCGGTGGTCCCACCGCGGTGATTAACGCCAGCTTGGCTGGAGTGATCGAGGAGGCGCTGAATCATGGCTGCATTGAGGAAATCTATGGCGGGCTGAACGGGATTCAGGGAATCCTCCAGGAGCGCTTGATTGATCTCGCGGAAGAGCCCCAGCAGGCGATCCGCGGGCTGCGCCATACTCCGGCATCCGCCCTTGGCACCTGCCGCTACAAGCTTCGCAAGGATGCGGACGTGGAACGCATTGTGGAAGTCTTCAAGGCACATGATATCCGCTATTTCTTCTACATTGGCGGAAATGATTCCCAGGACACCGCTGACCGGATTTCCAAGCATGCTGCTGCCTCGGGCTGGGAAATGCGCGTAATCGGTATTCCGAAGACGGTCGATAACGACCTTGTCGTGACCGACCACACTCCGGGCTACGGCTCCGTGATCAAGAATGTCGCCGCCACCGTTCGTGAGCTGGCTTGCGATGCGGAATCAATGGGCCAGAACGATCTCGTCTATATTCTCGAGGTGATGGGCCGCTCAGCCGGTTGGATTGCCGCCGGGGCCACACTGGCCAAACGCCGTGATTACCCGAATGATCCGCCCCACTTGATTTATCTTCCGGAGGTTGCCTTCGAAACGAACAAGTTCCTCGATGACGTCTCGGATGTCCTCAAGAAGGAAAAATACTGCCTGATCGTTGTTGGCGAGGGCCTTGTCGACACAGATGGCAATTACATCTCCACTTCCTCGGCCGGGCAGGACAGCTTCGGGCATTCACAGCTTGGCGGGGCAGGGGATTACCTCAAGGGATTGATCGACCAGCACTTCAGCGGCCTCAAGACACGCTCTTTCCGTCCGGGTCATGCGCAGCGGGCTTCCGCTGTCAACGCATCCGCCACGGACAACGAAGAAGCTTATCTCGTGGGCAAGGCTGCGGTCGAGGCGGCTCTCAATGGCGAGACCGATAAGATGGTCACGCTGACCCGCGGCGATTCTGATTCCTACGTTTGTGAAACAGGCCTCGCTGACTTGAGTGAGATTGCCAATGGCATCAAGCCGCTTCCGGCATCGTGGATCAATGAGGACGGCGTATCGCTCAGCTATCAGTTTGTGAAGTACGCTTCCCCGCTCATCCAGGGCGAGGCGAAGATTCCTTATGACAGCGGTCTCCCGCACTTTGTGAAGCTGGGCAAGGTCCACGTGGAACGTGTCCTGCCAACTTACGAGATCGAGGTCTGAGGATTCACCCCGGTCATTGGCCGGGTTTGAAGAGTTTGAATGTTCCGGATTCAGTGCGGGCCTCGGCGAAGAGGCTCGCCATCTGTTGAACTATCTCCGGATGGTCACTGGCGATGTCGTTTGCCTCGGCCGGGTCGCTGGCCAGATCGTATAGCTCAATTTTCGCTGAAGGGTCCCGGGACACGTTCAGCCTGACTGCCTTGAAGTTCCCTTGGCGGATTGCCTGCGACCCGCCTCTTTCCGTGAATTCCCAGTAGAGGTAGTCGTGTGGCTTCTGCTGGCCACCCGTCAACGCGGGTAACATCGATACACCATCTGTCTGCGTGGGTGTTTCAATCCCCGCCAGTTCGCAAAATGTTGGCATCATGTCCCAGAACGCGGAGACATGATCCGAAGTCGATCCCGCACGGATATTTGCCGGCCATCGGGCAAGGAACGGGACGCGGATTCCCCCTTCATACAGGTCGCGCTTGAGCCCCCTGAGGGGACCGTTGCTGTCCCAGTATCCGGGGTCGTGACCACCTTCGGAATGGGGACCATTGTCACTGGTGAAAATGACCAGGGTGTTGTCATCGATACCGAGATCCTCGAGGAGGGCCATGATTTCGCCGACCCCGTTATCCAGAGCCTCCATCATCGCGGGAAAGGCGGCAATTGGGTTTTGTACCTCTGTCTTGGCGTATTTCCCCGTTTTGGACTCAAACTGTGGATACAGCTTGCGATATTTCTCATGCAACTCCTTTGGTGCGTGCATGGCCGCGTGAGGGATCGTGACGGGCAGGTAACAGAAGAACGGCTTCTCTTTGTTCGACTGGATAAACTCCAGTGCCGCATTCATGATCAGGTCATGGGAGTGCGTCTTTCCATCCAGCGGAACCTTCTCGTTATTGTGCCACAGGTATTCCGGATAATAGGAGTGGGCCAGCCTCTGGCAATTGTAGCCGTAGAACTCATCGAAGAAGACCATTGGATCACTGGCGGAGCCCGGCGCTCCCAGACCCCACTTGCCAAACATCCCGGTGGTGTATCCAGCCGATTTGAGAAGGGAGGGAATGGTGACGGTCCCGGCTGCCATCGGCTCCTGTCCTTCCGGCCAGACAGGGCTGTTTCCCCGCACCTGGGCATGACCGGTGTGGAGCCCTGTCATCAGAGAGCATCGGGCCGGGGCGCAGACAGTGCTGCCTGAATAATGTTGGGTAAACTTGATCCCTTCGGTGGCCAACTTGTCAATATGTGGCGTCTGGAACTTTTCCTGCCCGTAACAACTTAGATCACCGTAGCCCAAGTCATCTGTCAGGATGTAGATAATGTTGGGTGGCGCGCCTTCCTCCGACTCCGCGACAGCGGCCAGTTGCGACTGCATGATCTGATACTGGTGCGGAAGGGAAAAGTGGATGCTGGTACTCCAGTATGCATCGTCGTGGCCTCCGGGAGAGACACGGGTGGTATGGGTGATCTTGCGGTCCCGCATGAGTTTGGTGAAGGCAATGAACCGCTCATAGAAGTCATCTTCCGTCCCACAGCAGATATAGATGTCAGGAATCTGTTCCGTCGGCACTTTCTGAATCAGTTTCAATTCATCGATGGCATCCAGCCCCTCAAGGCTGGTAACAATTTCGCCGGAAGCCGAACGCTCCTCGAATGTCCCGAATCCAGGAATGTCAAAATCGCTTATCCAGCTTTCCCGCTCGTAGATGAGAGCCGGCTCATCTTTCTTCAGGCGCTCGCGAATTTCATTCTTAAAACCATGACTGCCACTGTGGCTGGCAATGCTGCAGAACATCTCGGGGTGGCGAAGCCCGATGGTCATGGCTCCATCTCCACCCATTGAGAGGCCTCCGATAGCCCGGCCCTCGCGACATGCATGGGTCCGGTAGTGGGCATCCACATAGCTGATGAGGTCCTGGACGATATAATCCTCCCAGTTGTCCTTGAAGCCGTCACCCGGTACGGCCCAGTTGACGTATTCAGCATTTGCCGCATCCGGCATCACAACGATCAGGTCATGTCCGATGGCGGCCTCCTCAACACCGAATTCAATCCACTGAATATGGTTCCCTCCGTATCCATGAAGCAGATACAATACCGGATAGGATTTGTCGGAGTCCTCATAGCCTTCCGGCAGAAGAATGGTGAAGCGCATTTCTCGCGGAGCAACTGACGGGGCGGGGAATACAATGGTTTGCATGGACATGCCTGTTGGTTTTGCGGGGATTTTCCAGAGATCCCCATCAGGATCAACAGTTCCCTGCATTTCCTCTTCAACAACGCGGTCGATGATGCCGATGCCACGTTGCGCCATATGGGAGAAGGTATCGACTGGCCGGGGGAAACCTTGACGGGTTCTGTGAATATTGTACCGGTCGGAAAAGGTTCTCCCGAAGCTTTCCTCAACGCCTGACTTGCCAATCAGGAAACCGATCAAGCCGCCCCAGGTCGCGGTCGGGTTGTCCGAGTCCCAACCGGCAAGAGTCCCGATCTTGATGGTCTCCTTCAGGTCGCCTTCGCCGTAAAAGAGGCTGACCAGGCTTGCCCCAAAGTTGATTCCCCCGGCAAAGCAGCCATTCCCGATCTTGTGGCTCATGTCGTAACCATCCTCGTGCCGCACTTGGTAACGCTCGTGGAGTTCATCGCGCGCCTCTTCCCATGGCACCCCTGATTGGTACTGCTTCCGGACAAAGTCATACATGGCGGCTGCGTAGGATGTATCCGGCAGTCCCTTTCTTGCCTTGCTCGCTGACCAAGCCAGATGCTCACCCACGGGCCTTCCTTTTTCGTGGAAAGCAGCGAGGGCATGCATGGTCACATAGAATTCCGAAATCCATGCCGCATCTTCCCGGGCGGTAGTCCGTATAGGCAGATGGGCCATGCGTTTCGCGACATCCGGACGACCGGGGGCGAAGAGCCCGAAGATTTCCGTCGTCAGTTGTGCGTCGATCATCGCGTATTCCGCATTGATTGCCGGATCACTGGTGTGTGGTGGAAGGACGCCCTCCTGCATTAAATTGAAGGCCCGTTCATTGGAGACCCAGAGGAAGTTCTCCTCTTCCTTTCGGATATGCTTCAACCAGCCATCACGGATTTGTTCCGCCGTGAGAATGCTGACTTCATTGGTATCGAGCAGATGCTGGTACATGTATTCGATATCCGTATCATCATCGGCACCCCAGATTTCATCTTCCCCGCGGAAGACAAAACCGATCACCGGAGATAGCTCACTTGGCTTGTCGGACCAGATGCTGGGCAGGTCCGGCTTGCCCCAGTCATCCCGCGTGTAAAATGCTCCTGTACGGTATTCCCCAGCGTCACCGATCTTGTCCATCTCGGTGACGAGTCCGGTCCAGTTGGCAATGCATTGCCCGAGCCAGAACCCCTCAAGCTTTTCCGCATACGCACTTCGCGAGACAACCAGATTCGGTTCCGCCATCGCAGGTGCAGGAAGCAACAGCAGGCTTACAAGCAAGAACTTCATGATGCGGTAGGCCGCTGCGCTCCTGCCGATTGATTGTGGCCTAATGCTCAAGCAAATCCTCCAGCACTTCCAGTTTTTCAAGGACGCGAATCCCATTCTTCTGAAGAAACCGCATCATGTTTTCGCGTAGCCTGGCTCCTTCATCGTCACCGGTAACGTTGTCATATACGCCCTTGTCCGGCCATTGCGCATAGGCGATGAACTTTCCGGATTCGCTTTTGTGTATACGCGAGCCCTTGCTTCCGTAATTGCTGTAGATGTGAGCTGTCAGTTCCTTCCAGGCCTTGAGGAATTCCTCCTCCTTGCCGGGAACCGGGATGAACTCCAATAGGACACAGTACATCCGGGAGCCTAGTTCTTTTTTGAAGCGAAGAACCCCAGACAAATCCCCATCGCTGAGAGGGATCCGGCTACCCAGGCGGCTGTGCTCATATTGTCGGGTGAAAAGACGCCGACCAATACGATAGCTGAGAGGGTTATGCCCCCAACTATGGCTGCAAGACTGATATATACGCTGTTTTCATTCATAAATTCTGTTCCTTATTTCATAGCTCAGATGGAACGGTGATGCCAGCAATAATCGTCCGGAATTAACTTCCCCGGTTGAAGAACAAACCGACGGCCAGCTCAGCCCAGACATACAGGCAGGCCAGGCCAATCACGAGGCCAAGCAGAAGAGTGTGCCTCCCCTTTGTCATCCTCGCGGAAATGACAAACAGTGCGCCGCCCGACATGAGCAAGGTCCCCATCACGATGAAGTCCATCAGTGACCAGCGAACTTCCTCGGTGAATTGCATGGCGACCAGCGGGACAAGCAGAACCAGACAGGTGGCAAGCCCGAGATAAGCGAAGACGTGGTTCTTTTGAATGATCGTATTAATAGGAGTGCTTTCAATGTCCGGTGTTGAGATTAATGAAAGGCTGTTAGCCGCGGCAAGGGCGATCGTCTTCGAAAACAAGGGCGAGCAGATGAGCTAGGCGTGATTATCCTTCCGGCGATGGATACCAACGAGGTTTCCGTCCGGATCGTGGACAAGGGCCATGTGGCAGACGGAGGTTTCAATCGGACCAAAGTTGAACTCCACTTCAGCGGCCTTGAGCTCATCAATGGCGGCATCAAAGTTGTCCACTTCAAGCCACACGCTGCAGCCGGTCCTTCCCGGCTCCATTCCGGGTGTCTTGCCGAGGGCCAGGGTCCCGGGCCCGATGTCGTATTCGATCCAGTGGGAACCACCCTCGAAGGCTTGGTCCACCGTAGGCTTCAGGCCCAGCAGTCCCTCATAAAAGCCGCGGTCGCGGTCGATATCGGTGACAGGGTAGCAGGAAAAGGCGATTTCTTGTACTTTCATGATGTCTTGTCTTCAGGTTGATGGATTAAATACGCAGTCGCGGCGTCGAGTGAAGCCATAAAATCTTCCGCGGTGTCAAAATACTGCATGCCGGTCTTTGCACAGCCTTCCTTGATCATTCGGCTGTGGTTGACCATGTTTTCGACGTGCTGGCGGACATAGTTATCAGGCTCCTTTGTCAGCCAGTCTAATTCACCAGCGCTATGTTTCCTGATCTCGGTCACCTTTTGTTCGATGTCGACATCGGTATAGCCCAGAAAACAGATCCGGACCTTGCCCGGATGCTTGTCGAGGAATTCGCAGATCAATTCGGGCAGGATCGCTTCGCCTTCAATGACGTAGTCAATCCCGGACCAGATCATGCTTTCGCATATGGCGTTCAGGAAGCTCCACAAGCGTTCAGCAATCTCGTCTGGGAACAGCTTGTCGTGCAGGCCGTATTCCGGGATGCCGTTTGTGAACCCCATGACCAGCCAGTCGAGGGACATGTAGGGAATATGGTGCTCCCGAAAAATTCGCTCCGCGACCAGCGTTTTCCCGGACCGTGAGGCGCCGCTTATAAAATATAGCATGGCGAGTGGCTGATTTATGCTGGTCCGGATGCCACATCCGGATGGTTCGGCTTCTTCTGGTGCAGGGCGATCGTGTTGCCATCAGGATCGGCGATCAGGGCAAGGCGGCAAACCGGATAGTCCTGGATCCCCATGACTACCTTTACGCCGTTTTCCTCAAGATGCCTGACGGCCTTATCCAGGTCCTCAAGGCCGAGGATTCCGCCATAGAATGCCCTCGCGGCATCAAAGTCTGTCACGGGGTATCCCACAAACGCCAGTTCCCTTAATCCAATACCTTTCATGATTCCCGGATTCTGTGCAGTTTCAAGAAGCAGGTCAAAGCCCGAGTGAGAAGGCCTTTGGAAATTTCTCTTTTGATCACGTTCCTTTGTCTCGGCACCCGATGACCAGCGGTGGAACTCTGATGCCATTTTCCGAGGACTCAATGAGTATGCGCAAGCGCCTTTCACATGTATCTTCCCGTTTTGCACTCATCTTCATGGTCATGGTTGCCTTTATATCCTCACCAGTATGCCGGATCGCTCAATGCCTCGACGCAGATGCAGTCCCCCGACAGCTTGTCGATGGATTCGTCCGTGAGCGACTGGCCGATCCAGCCGTGCGGAAGGGACAGCTTGAGCGGCGGTCGTATGACTTCCGGTGATATCTGCTGGAAGCCAACCTTGCTGTAGTAATTTGGATCCCCATAGGAGATGACGAACTGGACAGTCTCCTTCCTGAGCGTATCGAGGCCATGTCGGATCAATCGCTGCCCGATGCCCTTTCCCTGGTAGTCGCAGTGTACGGCCACCGGTGCCATGATGAAGGATTCCGTGTTTTCCCGGATGGTGATGCGGGTGAATAAAATGGCTCCGATGATCCGCGCACCATCGGTGGCTACGAATCCATGCAG
Source organism: Oceanipulchritudo coccoides (assembly GCF_010500615.1). Lineage (NCBI taxonomy): Bacteria > Pseudomonadati > Verrucomicrobiota > Opitutia > Puniceicoccales > Oceanipulchritudinaceae > Oceanipulchritudo > Oceanipulchritudo coccoides. The sequence goes on along the minus strand of NZ_JAAGNX010000002.1, from coordinate 18,213 downwards.
GTCGGTTTCGCTTGTCCCGCTGATCAAGTCACTTGTCAGCTTGCCGATTAATTCCCCTTCCGCCTCGCCTTCTGAACTGCCAAAGACTTCCCGGACCAGCGACACGATAGGGGCTGTCTCATCCGCTGTGAACCGCCTGAAAATCATCCCTTCCCGGCTCCATTTCTTGCCAGTCCCCAAAGCCAGAATGGAATTGGCCGGATGAGGTGATAGATGGCGGCGGAGAGAACCGCGACAATGAGCGCGAACACCGTGGGCAGGACTGCACCAAAGGTGTAGGACATGCCCAGTACAAAACCGAGGTAGTACTCGGGCCTGTAGATAGGAAGAAGGAGGGCAAGGATCAACAGGGCAGGGCCCATCAGCGATGCGAGGCTTTCCAGGCCAAAGGAATAGGAGACGGATAAGCCGATCCCGTACAACAGCGCCCCAACAAAGGAAATAACAACAACCTTCCGGATGCTTCCGGATTCGCGCCTGACAATCCAACCGACGAGAAACCATGACAATCCGGGAAGGAGAACTGCCCCCCACCAGTTGGAGATCGCCGCCAGGTCGGACCGGTGCAGGATGTAGTGATTGGGAACGCCTCCATTGAAATGCTGCCAGATCAGCAGGCCCCAGACGATCACTGTTACCAGCAGGGTAAATTTGATTTGGAAACTGGAATGTAATGAGTTTTTCATGCTCTATTCTTCCCTGTCAAAGTAATCAATTGTTTCCGATCGTAGGCACCTTCTCGTGGGCAAGGGAACATTCCACTTGTTGCTGTCCGGATAGTAACAGGATTCCCCAATTGGATTGTCCGCAATCACATAGAGAATCAAATCCCTGTCCGAATCATTTTGTAGCTGATGATTTTCACCGGGTTTGTAGATAAAGGCATCCCCGGCTTCCACTTCGTTCCATCCGTCGTCGTCGCGCACCTTGCCGCTGCCTGAAATCACATGATAGAATTCCCACTGAGCGCTATGGGAATGAAACGGGTAGGGGATTGCTCCCGGCGGTATCCTCAGTATTTCCACATCGAACGGATGACGCTTCATCAGGTCCATTGATTTTGGATCACGTCCAAGCTCGATGGATACATTCTTTGAGGCGGCCTTGAAGTTTCCCTTCGGAGATTCCCATGCATGCTCGGATAGTGTGTTGGTATTGATTTTGTTCATTTGATTTTCCTGATGTTAAAGATGGAATTAGTCACCGGCGTGTTGCCTGAAGCAAGGAGGCGATTCCATCCATTGGCCCCCTGCCCATGGATTTTCCAAAGCGGCCAAGGAACCCGATCAACAGCTTCACCCAATAAGGCAAAGTTGATTTACTAAAATCCACCGTGTGGATCAGCAAAGTTTTACCCCTTTCGGCTGGAATGATTTCAAATACCTCATCCACTGTCCCAACCTTTGCCTTATCTTCGTAGAAATACCGGAAGTGAATCAGTTTCTCCTTCCTGCTGGAGATCAATTCACCTACGGCGTCGGTGTGCTTCCCTTTCATCTTGTAGGTTACGGCAAACTTTCGCCCTGGTTCACTTTGGATAATATCCTTGCAGGTAAGGCACTTTGGATTCCATGCAGGCATGTTGCTGGGATTATGGATAATTTCCCACAGCTCTAGCGGTAATGCCCTGAATGTTCTTTTTGTAATAATTTTCACCGTACGTTAGCCAACCTCGCCGACCACTCTTTCGTCATTCACGCCGATTATCTTCTCAATTTCCTTTTCGATAAAAAGCCCCTGTGCCTTGTCGTCCAGTCCCTTGACCAAGGTCTTTTCCTTGTTTTGTCTGTCCAATATCCGGACCTCATAGGTGATTGATGTTCCGTTTTTTGTCCGTGTCACTTTCTCGTAAGTGTATAGCTGCTTTAACTCAAGGATCGGGAATGATCCCTCCCCGGGCCATTTGATTGGATAGATTTTAACACTCAAGTTGTCCGGCGAAATGACGATGTCCGTCTTATTCACATAACAGGCAATGACATAGTAGGTGATGCCGATACCTGCTGCCACATGAATCAAGGGAAATAGAAAATGGGCCAGGGGCATGTTCCCTTGTTGTGAACCGATCCAAAACCAGGCGACGAGAAAACCATCCCAGAAAATACAGAAAATTGTCAGGAATATAACCCTTGGACCAAACCATTTCCTCCTGATGATTAGATTTCCATGGTCTTCCAGTAATTCAATGTTCTTTGGTATGGGTGCAATCATGGGCTTGTTTGAATGATGGGTTTGGCCAATTCGAAAACCATGTCTCCATCGTCCAGGGTTCCGGCCTTGGAAAAACCTAAGGAAGAATAGCAGGCTTGTGCAATTTGATTATCGGGGCGGCACATGGTCCTGATTTGGATGGCACCTTTTTTCCACATTTCCTCGACTGCCAATTTAATCGCCCGCTTTCCATAGCCCCGACTTTGATAAGCCTTGTCTATCATGATGCGAAACAACCAGTAAAGCCCTTGAATGGGTTCATCGACTTCCGGGCAATACGCCAACATTCCGACAATCTTGTTTTCAGCCTTTATTGCCCTCAGTTGGTAGTGTGGCTCAAACGCGGATTCAGCTATTGTTTTCAGGTTTGAGGCAAGGTGCCCGGCTTGATCTGGCTCGACTTCCAGCTCGGCGCATTCAATCCAGTTTTCTCGGTCGACGGGTTCAAGGATCAGGTCGCTGTTCATAAACTTAATTTTTTTTTGCACCACTATTGGTTGGTTCAGTTAGTTGCTGGCTATCAATATAAACCCATGCGCTAAAACCTGATCTAAACATTTCCATCACCCGCTTGTAATCATCCACCTCATATTGATCCGCCTTCATTAATTCTGCCTGGGTAATTTCAAAAACAGTTCCTTGCACCGCATCATTCGGGTTTCCCGATTTCCTGAGCATTGGATGAAATATTTTTCCACTCCTCTTGATAACTTCCGGGTTCTTGATTGCTATTTCTTCAAGCGTGTACCCTGGCAGGGCGTCCTTAATTCCGAACAACTTTCGGCCAAAGGTTTCGAGCTGAACATTCTCCTGCTGGAGCGTTCCATATGAAAAAAGTCTCTCCATTGGTGTTGTCTTGAATTACTGGGTTCTTCGCTTCCACTTCGAAGCCATCCTCATCATGGATTCTTCTTTTGTATAATCCTGAATCTTTTCTATCTCCACCCACTTCAGGTCATGGGACTCATCGCTGATCACAAATTCCTCAGAACCGGACACCTGGAATGCAAATCGTATGTCGTAATGGAAATGTGCCTCTTCACTTTTGCGTGCTGGAATGGGATGGATATCGATATCAAAAATGCCATCACCAAGATGAGCCAAATCTGATAACCCTGATTCCTCCTTCACTTCACGATAGGCCACCCGCAAGGTATTCGTGTCACCGTCCGAATGGCCACCTAACTGAAGCCATCGATTCAGTTTTTTATGGTGGGTCAACAAGACATGGCTTTCGGCCTTATTAACCACCCAGGCTGATCCGGTCACGTGGCCAACGGATAAGGATCTTTCACAACAGTCCTCGTATTGACGGACAAAACTTAAAAACCGCTCAACGGTTTCATTTTCTTCCCTATGGGTTCGTCCATACCTTTCCAGTTGTTCAATAATGTTTTGTCTGTGCATGTCTTTGATAGTTTTCCCGCAGCTTCGTTTATCAGTCTTCGTTTGCCGGCTTCGTTGAAGATGGAATAAACATGTTTTTGCCCTCGAATCTTTTTGTTCCATTCACATAGCTGAAGTACTTCCGGCACTCGCAGGAGAGGTATTCGATGTCAATGGGCATGAATTGTCTTCGCGCTTCCGGCCAGTAGACGGGCTGAAGTTCAATCATCCTGTCCGCGGCCTCCTGGTGACTGCGGCATTTGAGATGTTGCTGGAGCAGGTCAAGAAACGGTGCCGCACCGATGCCTGTCGGCACCGGGCTTTCCGGTCTGATCAAGTCCGCCCTCAGCAAGGCCAGATCAACAAGCGCCATGAAGATAGGGAAATCGTTGCTCATCTGAAAACGCGCATTGATGCGATTGTTCGCCTCCATTACGTTTCCGTGAGCTGAGCGGATACAATCCTCGAGGAAGTCCAGACATTCTGGAAACAGGTCCACACAGGCTTCCAGTCGGTTGTATGTGCGGCCTTCCCACTGAATTGGCACTACGGGATAGACCTCTGAATCCCACGGCTGGGGCACAAGCTCCAGAAGGGCATGACGAAGATCGTGTGGCGTTTTCAGGATGTTGGCATTGAGAATAGTCAAGGTGGAATACTGATTGCACCATCGGGCAAAGAAGAGAGCGTAAATCAGGTCGGGGACCGACTCCTTTGTCGCCTCGGCAAAGCGCAGAACCGCTTTGGTGCCCTTGTCGTCCTCCCTGAATACATTCAGAAAACGTCCTTTCTGAAACACAGGATCTTTCGTCCATGGTAGGGGTTCCCCGGCCTCACGCTTGCTACGGATGTTCTCCCTTTCGATGCACCATTCAAAAAAGGCCTTTACGGGGTCCTTGATTTCCAGTCCTGCCAAAGCGTTTAGATAAGGATTATCCGTATTTGTTGTCATTGTATGCCCGTTTAATGGTCGAGATGAAATCCAAGGTAAGCCGTGAGCGAGTGTGGACCGAAGCCCATCGGTGCGTGGTTGGAGGTCTATGAGAAAAGCGGTTCAATACCAAACGCACTCATATCCCTTTCCATGATGTCATCCGAAGTTTTATCTTCGAAGTTTTCCGCTGCCTCGATCACCTTTGGCAATAGGGTTATATCCGCTGGTGTGTTGAGAAACACCTTCGGATTACCAAGCACCCAATGCACGGCATGATCAATTGCCTTCTGGTCGTCCAACGGGGCATACCACATGTTGTAGACTTTGGGTTGGTCGCCCATGGGTCCCCGTGAAATTGATTTGATGGTTTGCATTGCCACCTTCCGGTCCGTGCAAATCTCTTCAAGTTTACTGAAACCTGCGGCATACTGCGGGTGTTGCATTTGGGCGTAGTTGTATGGGAGCAAAACGCTGTCAAAATCAAACCGTTCCAAACTCTTCAGGTGCATGTCCGCAGCATCAATACCATGTCCGGTGACACCGAGGTACTTTACCAGACCTTCTTCACGGGCCTCCAGAAATGCTTCAAGTGCGCCATTGGGTCCCATGGCCGTTTCCCATTCTTGAGGGTCAATCAGGCAGTGCATCTGCCACAGGTCCACGTGATCGGTCTTGAGCCTTTCGAGAGACTGGTAAAGCTCCTCCTTGGCCTCCCTCCGGGTACGGATTTCGGTCTTGGTTGCCAGGAAAAACTGGTCCCGGTGGTGTTTCAGCCACGGCCCCATCAACCCCTCCGATTTGTTATAACCCACCGCTGTATCGATATGGTTTATGCCTTTTTCAAGGACAAGATCGAGTGTGCGGTCCGCATCGTCCTGCGTGCAGTCATAAAACGCGCAGGCACCAAAAATCAGCCGGGAGCTCGTGTGCCCGGTTCTGCCGAATTCAAGGGTTGGAAGCATGACAGTTTACCTATCGGTATTATTCACCCGCTTCAACGCCAAAGTAAACCACCCTGTCAGGCGCTGTCTTGTTCGCCTTAGAAATTTATGGATCCCTTCAGGTAGGGGATGGCTCTCCCGGAAATGAGAACTCGATCGTCCTTTAGACTGCAGCGCAGATGACCTGTCCTCTTGGAGATTTGTATCGCCCGCAACTCATTCTTCCCAAGCCTTTTGGCCCAGTAGGGAGTCAATGTGCAGTGGGCCGAGCCCGTGACAGGATCTTCGTCAATTCCAAAGTTCGGTGTGAAAAAACGGCTGACAAAATCCGAGGAATTCCCGGGAGCCGTTACGATCACGCCGCGCAAATCCAATTCCTTTAGTTTGGCGAAATCCGGAGACAGGGCATTGACGCACGCTTCAGTTTCATAAACTGCCATGTAATCCTTCGCCCTGAAGCACTTGGACGGAACCTGGCCCAATCCCTCGATCAGTTCGGGTGGCGCTTCACATTCAACGCCTGTTTGTAAGGGGAAATCGAGCTCCAACAGATCGCCCATCCTTGAAACGTGGAGGGGGCCACTTTTTGAGTGGAATGTAATCTTCTGCAAATCACTTCCGGTAGTCTCAAATATGACATATGCAGCGGCTAGTGTCGCGTGTCCGCAAAGGTCCACTTCCTTCGTTGGGGTGAACCAGCGCAGGTCATGGATTTCACCTTCTTTCACATAGAACGCGGTCTCCGACAGGTTGTTCTCTTCTGCAATTGCCTGCAAGGTCTCGTCGGGCAACCAACGGTCAAGAGGGCATACTGCGGCCGGGTTCCCCTGGAAGGGCTTTTCGGCGAAGGCATCGATTTGATAGAGGGGAAGTTTCATTTTCCAGTTTCTTAAGAACGCCCTGACAACCAGTTTAGTTGGTATCAGCCAGGCGGGCAGTCAACCTGTAGAAACGAGCCTGCCCGGGACCTCCCGGGATTTCAATCTCGAAGCTCTTGTAGGGTAGGGCATCGATGACCTCATCCGAACCGGAGAGCGGGATCATTGGGACTTCCATATACGTGCCATCGGGAGATTCTGCCATTTCCAGGGACATGACAGTATCCAGGGCAAAGGGATTCACCGGTGCGCGGAACCTCACCGTTTGCGGCGTCTGCTCGTCAAAGGAAATGATTTCCATTCCACGTCCCGTGTCCGGGTTGCCAATGTCTGTCCCGAAAACCCACTCGAGCAGGTCCGACAGGCCGTCGCCATCCGAATCTTCATCTACGAAATCGTTCAGGTCGGCTCCCGCCGAAATGGGGTTGCCCGTTGCCTGTTCGACCGCCCTCCGGAATCCGATGAACTCATAGTGTATCGAAACACTCGTGGCATTGTAATCCGCGAAAAAGCCAAAGCCGTCAGCCGTGTCGGGGGCGGATATCATGTCGAAGCTTCCACTGACCGAGCTGGCTTCAAGGATTGTCCAGCTGTCACCTTCAACTGGCGTATAAGCCCCCTCCAAGGTCACGGCCAGCGTGCCGTCGATGGTCGCATTGCCTGAGACTGCCAGCTTGTCTGCCGCACCTGCCGCACCGAGCTCCACATCGAAGGTTGAGGTCTCCTCGAAGGAGCTGTTGCCGGTCACGGCCAGCGTGCCGATCGACATGCCGGGAGCGGTCGTTCCGCCGAAATTCACAAATGTGGAACGGATTGTCCCTTCGCCGCTTACAGTTGTCCCGGGGGCAAACTCCAAGGTCGAGGCTCCGCGCAGGGTCGCCCCCGGCAGGATCTCCACGGTGCCCGTGAGCTCGTTCCGGCCACTGATTCCGCTCATGCGAATGGTCCCCGTCTCCACTCGCAGCAAACCGCTTCCACTGTAATCCCCGAAAGCGAGAAAAGAGTCTCCGGTCCCTCCTGTCTTCAGGATGCTGCCGTTGTTCTCGATTGCTGTGAACGAGGCCTGGCTCAACGGGCCGTTGTTGGTGATGTCACCGTCATTCGTCAACTCGATTATTCCTTCGTTGCGAAGGGTTGTCAGGCCGGAGTTGGTGAATGCGGAATTTGTCTCGCTGAGCGTGATCAGGCCACCGGCATCATTGACCAGCGTGGTGGTATCATAGAGGGTGAATCCACCGGTGACTGCCAGCGAGGCCCCGTTGAGAATTCTCATCGTCACCGTGTCCTTCGACTGGCCGCCCTTGAACTCAAGGGCATTGCCGCTGAACTGGAATTCGCCTTCGCCGCCCAGGCGTGAACCGGATAGATCCGAAAGGAAATTGTTGACTGCCACCGTGGCCCCCGAGGCTGCCTGGATAAAGCCACTCGAGAGTTTGGTCGTGCCGGTGCCAGTAATCGAGCTGCCATCCTCGAAGACAAGGCCGCTGGAGCTGATCCGGATAATACCGTCTCCTTCTGTAGTGAAAGTTCCGCGACTAATACCGGTGGAATTCATCTGGATTGTTCCCGATCCGCAGAACAGGTCCCCGTCATTTTCAAGGACATTGGCAAAGAGCGAGGTCCCGGTGCCGCCGGTCTTCCGGATTACCCCGTCATTGTCCAGCGCCATGAAGGAGAGCTCGCCGAAGGGGCCGTTATTGGTCAGGTCACCGTCATTGGTCAGCTCGATCGTTCCCAGGTTCTGAAGGGTCGTGATGCCGTTGTTGGTGAAAGTTGAACTGGCCGCACTCATTGTGATCATCGCCCCGGCTTCATTGACGAGCAGGGAAGTATCCTGGAGCCAGACGCTTCCGGATACGTCAAGGGACGCGCCCTCCTTTATCCGGATCGTTACACTGTCCTTGAACTGGCCCGCCTTGAACTCAAGGGCGTCTCCGCTGAGCTCAAAACTTCCTTCCCCGCCCATGCGGGAACTCGACCCCTCCATTGTGAAATTGTTTACCGGAACCGTCACGCCCGCATTGGCTGTGATGTGCCCGCTGGCAACCTTTGTTGTCCCCGTGCCGGAAATTGAGCTACCATCACCAAATTGGATCTCCCGGCTCGCCATCCGCACGATGCCATCACCCTGGGTCCGGATGGATCCGTTGTTGATTCCGCCTGCAGGGATTTGCAGGGTGCCGCTCTGGGAGAAGATTTCCCCGTCGTTCACAAAGCGGGCGCTGAAGATTGCCGTGCCGGTGCCGGTCTCCTTGCGCAGAAATCCTGTGTTGAAGAAGGTCGTCGGCAAGGGCTCATCCATGGTGATCAGATTGGTATCCCCGATCGAGTCATTGTCGTCGAAGACCATCGTGTCCTTGTTCTCCACCGTCGGGGAATTGTTCAATGTGAGGACTTTCACATCAAAGGACCCGTCAACGATCACCGTTAACCCGTCCCAGGTGTGGCCGATCGAGCCGCTCATGCCCCCGCCGTTACGAATGCTTACCGTTCCCGTCCCGGACAGGGTCCCTCCCGCCGTGACAAGCCGGTCCACCGTCATCACATTCGACTGGTTCATGACCACGTTGCCGGACCCGATTATCTCTAGAGCCCCCAAGGTGAAACTGCTCCCCACATTCACGACGGATCCGCTCACCCGGGCCCCCTCCGTGATCGTGTCCGGGACAAGGTTCGGGTTCCAGTTTGTCGGGCTCTCCCAGACCGCTGTGCTCTCCCCAACCCATTCACGGAATTCCTGCCCGTCCACAAGGCAGACAGCCCAAAGGCTGATCGTCATAATAGCTGTGATTTGATGGCATTTCCGGCTTTTGTGTCGCATGGCGCCCATTTTTATCTTTCGACTAGCTTGGTCAAGCTAATGCGACCTATTAGGCAAACTTATGTGATGCCGTGAAGAAGGAAAAGTGCCGCCGCACCGCATAAACGCCACAGGCGACACCATCAGCGCCCGCTCATCTTGTGCGCGGGATGGATTATAATTTGAAAAGAACTCTGTTTCTCCTGAAATATTTTTGAATCACAAAGAACAGGATAGCCGCAAAGGCACCCCCAAGGATTGTTCCATACACATCTTTCCAATCGAATGTTCCTTTAGGCAAAACTGGCTGTAGGATCTCGTAGAAAATATATCCCACCACAAGAAAAACGATCAATTTGAATCCTTGTTTTAAATGTGAATTGAACAGTACTAAGGCAAAGAAAACCTGGACCACGATGCCTCCCATGTTGCCGATGGAATCCGCCAGCCCGAAATCGTTAATCTCATTTCGGTAAATTATCGGCCTGTAGGAATGTCTCCCGATTTCTGTCACAATAAATGAAAGAATCATTATGACTACGTAGCTTACTCGCCTGACATCGACGGTCCTCCATTGCTCTTTGCTCGTGAACTGTTCGTAGAGAGGTTTCATTTGCTACCAAGTGTAAATTATCGTGTACCGAGGCATAGAATAACTTCAACCAACACTAATGGTGTGGTATGCCAGCGAGTCTCAGTTACCGGCGTCATCGCGAGCAATTGGTCCGGGATTGATGCAATTATGTCCACTCTAATTCCCGAATATCAGGATCGTTCGATAAAATCTCATCCAATGCCTTGGTAAGCCTTTCAAGCTCTCTCGATACATCAATCTTCCTGAATAGCTTTCGGACTAGTGGTTTGCTTGGATCAGTGAAACACAAAAACTCATCCTCTTCTCCATCCTGGTGGCCACAGCAAATTGCTAGACGGAATTCCTTGTTCTTGATCGGAATATAGTAACCCCAGTCCTCGGCGATCGCCTCCTCGACTTCGATTCCCTTTTCCTTCAAGTTCTGAATCAAATACTCCGCGAGCCGGCGACCCCATAATCCTGGATTTATTTCCTCTTCTTCCTTTTCATAGGGTGGAAACTTGTTCGAACGGAACTGTACTTGTGTTTTCATATTATCATTAACGAATGTTCAAGTTAAGGTGTCTGAGGTTTCAGTTTGAGGTGGCATAGATCTCCAACTGCTCTCCCCAACGGTATGTTGCAGTTTGAATATGTGTCGTTACTTTGACGTCCTTGGCTGGGAACCCGGTGTCGATCTGCCGCAATCCTCTGGTTCGAGTTTAAGCTAAGAAAGCTTTAATTCCAGATAGAATAAACTGAACCCCCATAGCGATGACAATAACCCCCATATAACTAGTGATCATCCTTTTTGCCATTGAGGGTTTTTGAGTCTTCTTAGAGAACATTGCACAAAGAAGTAACACCATTCCCAGAACCAATGAAGTTGTAAGAACGCCGAGAATTGCAGGAATTGGTAATAGCTGGTGGCCGTGAAATGCGGATACAGTAATCACGCCTGTGATTGTCCCCGGACTCGCACCGAACAATATTAATGGAGCTAGTGAAAACGTCTTGCGTGTGTCGTCTTTGGACAGCGATTCGGGCTCTTTCTGTGCCGACTTGATCATGCTGGCGCCAATCCATACCAGGATTCCCCCGCCCGCACAGGAAAATGCATTTAGGGAAATTCCAAATATATTTAAAATGGAGATTCCAGCTACTGCAGCGAGAAGTAAGATGATCGTGATCGCAACGACAGACTTTATAGCCGCCGTAGTTCTTTGTTCTTTCGAAAGGCCTGCAGTGCACTCGGAGAACATCTGTGCGCAGATTGCTGGATTCACCAGTGCAACGATTGTTACAAATGCCTGTATGTAATCATTCATCTTAAATGGTTAATTAATCTTTACGTTAAAACTGTGGCAAGTTATTGGGTTCCGAAGCTCGACTTGTCCCGCGAAGCCTGTAAGGCAAAGAGGGAAGAGCGTAGGCCCATCAGCGAGCGGCGTTGCCACCAGCGGGTGGTTCTCCCAATATTACCTGTATACATCTTTTCTATTCCCTACCTTTACAACTGTGACCGTAATGATCGAGTCCTCGACTTTGTACAAAATCCGGTAATCTCCTTGGCGAATCCTGTACTTCTCTTCTCCACTCAATTTCTTAACACCCAAAGGGCGGGGTTCCTTCGATAACTCTTGGATCTTGGAAACGATTCTCTTTCGGTGCGATTTGGGAATTCTCTCAATTTCTTTCGTCGCTGAACGTTTGATGACAATCTTATAGCTTTCCATCTTCTTTCAGCTTCTTGAGAAACTGTTCAAAATCCATAGTAGGTTCATTCTTTCGATCCTCGAAAGCCTGCAAGTCCTCAAGGTCCTCCTGGAGGCTGCTACGAATTGCTTCGTTTACTAAATCAGATACGGATGTAGACACTTCTGCGGCCTTAACTTTCAAGGCCTTGTGGATGTCTTCTTCAAAATAAATTGTCGCTCTTTTCATGGGTATGAGATTAAACGCTAAAACGTCTTAACGTCAACTGTCTTTTTTGGAGAACGTTAAAGCTGTGGCACGCCTGCGAGCGCTTGGGCTCCGAAGCTCGGCTTGTCCCGCGAAGGAGGCTCAGCGAGCGCGGTCACCTCCAGCGACTGGTTAGGGTTTTGCAGGAATCAAATATTCGACACCACATTAATTACCTCGATCTATAGAGCGAACTGATCCGTTTAGTATAACAGTGGTAAAGGGCCAACTTGATGCGATCCAGGATAGCAAAAAATTTTCGAGTTGATCCTCAAATCCACTCAACAACTCGCTTTGTCTACCCCAAAACCATATCTCTGCTTCGATTCCATCCTCCATAGGTGGATCAATATATACACAACCAAGTAGTTTTGATTCATCTAGGGACATTACTGCGTAATCAAACGAGGATCTAAGTTGGAATTCTTTCTGATGCCATCCCAAATCTATGATATCTTGTTCAATTGTAAGATCCTTGCTAGGCCACCCCCAGATTTCGCCAAACCGTTGCCATAGGTGCTCATGGCTAGACATCACTGCGTCGTAATCCTTGAAAACATCATGAATTGTTATCGATCGCATTCGAAAATGATCGGTTTCCACTAGTTCTGGAACTTGAAAATCTTTCGGTAAAAAGCTCATATTATTATCTCCCTAACGTTAAAGCTGTGGCACGCCTGCGAGCGCTTGGGCTCCGAAGCCCGGCTTGTTCCGCGAAGCCTGCAAGGCGAAGCGGGAAGGGCGCAGGAGGCTCAGCGAGCGCAGTCACCTCCAGCGACTGGTTAGTGCTTCTGAAATTGAATCTAATCGCTTATCTAATGTCCAAAGGGGAGTCTCAAAGATTATTGCTGAGCACAAAATGGCAGCATCAAAATACCCAATTCCTTTCCCGTACAACTTTCTTTCCTCGATAAAGTAAAGCACCTCAGTGTGTGAACATTCTCTGATCGCTGGCAAATCATCCAACAATTTTATAAACTGCTTTCTCTTCGAAATGTTTCCAATGTGTAACTCTCCGATCACCAGGGGATGTGTTACTACTTCCCCATCTTCGAGAAGTTTCTTTAATTTCTCATTCCCTTGTCGTAGGAAATCTATCCATACCGATGTGTCTACAAGGACCATTATCTTCTCCTGATCTGTTCAGCCTTAGGTGAACTTCCTCCAAGCTTCGCCAACCTCCTGGAACTTTCTCTTTCTATCAAGGTCCTTAATCCTTCGTGAAGTAACTGGGTCTTTTCCCGGATTCCCGTCAGTTTGGCAGCCTTTTCGTAGATGGTGTCGTCAATGTTTAATGTTGTTCTCATGCAGACATGTATGCATATACAGTATGCACTGTCAATACTATTCACTAACGTAAAAGCTGTGGCACGCCTGCGAGCGCTAGCGAGCGGCGTCACCGCCAGCGACTGGTTGAAATAAATATATTCATTTAATTGGAGGTCCAAGCAGCTTGAGACCATGCTCCTCAAATAAGCTGGGAATATCTTCAAACCTTCCTGCCACTAGCCTCTCGAAAAACTCCTCAGACTTTCCAGAAGGAAGCAATTCAAAGTGAATAATAGAATTCTTTTCAGACTTATTAACGAACGCATGTTTCTTCCCAGGCGGAATTGTTGCTGTACCACCAGTGTAGACGTCTATTCTTTCCCCTTCCAATTCAAACTGAATATGCCCGGATATTACATGAAAGATTTCTAACTGCTCTTCATGTGTATGCAAAGGAGGTCCAGATCCCGGGGTTACGACTTCTTCAAATACTGAGACTTTGCCTCCAGTCTCTATACTAGATACCAAACATTTTATATTAAACTTACTCATTTTGTCTGCTATGCCATTTCAACGTTAAAGCTGTGGCACGCCTGCGAGCGCCAGCGAGTGGCGTCACCAACAGCGACTGGTTGGCATATTTATTCATAGTGAGTCCACATTCTAAGGACATGAACAATTTTCTCTTCTTCTAGGATCTCGTAAACTAGACGGTGCTGGATGTTTATCCTTCGGGAGTAGCAGCCCTTCAGTTCACCTCTCAAAGCTTCATATCGTGGTGGATTCTGTAAGGGATTCTTTTCTAGAACTTTAATTAATTCTAAGGCAGATTCTTTAAGATTACTCTTTTTTAATTTCTTGGCGTCCTTCTGCGCCTGCCTCGAATAAATAACAGTGTATTTCACCACTTTAATTCCTTGGATGCTTTACCAGGCCCTTCCTTTCGAGCTTTCTTAATCGAGTCCACCATGCCGGGAATAGATTGCAGATACAGGCTCTCCTGAATGGCTCGCCAATCATCCTCTGAAACTAGAACTGCATTCCCCCTCTTGCCGGTGATCTGAATCGGCTCATGTGATTCATTCGTTTCATCAATCAGGGTGTACAGGTTGGCTCTCGCCTTTGTTGCTGAAATTGTGGTCATGGATTAATGCGTACGCTTTTACGTACTTCTGTCAAGAAACTCTTTTTGCCAACGTTAAAGCTGTGGCACGCCTGCGAGCGCTTGTGGGCCGTAGCCCGGCTTGTCCCGCGAAGCCTGCAAGGCGAAGCGGGAAGGGCGTAGGCCCATCAGCGAGTGGCGTCACCACCAGCGACTGGTTGGCCCTTTATTCTCTTAAGTTCTTCAAAATCGATTTTATCTTTTGCCCGCGGCGAGGCCTTCTTGTTTCTCAATAAAGATTCATATCCGATAAACGGAATTTTCTTTTTCTCATCCAACTCAAGAAATACCTTCTCTTTGTAACAATCCTTGAAAGTGACGCCATCGATCCCTGTCAGGATTTGGATTTTCATCGGCTCTCGACCAATCTCGATTACGATTTCTTCCTCCAGGAAATCTGCCGGTTCCAATCCCAGATCTGAGAACCCAAAATCGGAAAAGACTTTTAGTATTCTTTTGGAGTTTTCTTCACTGATGCCAATGAAAACATCCAAGTCTCCGGTATATCGGGGAAATCCGTGAAACCCCACCGCATAGCCACCGACTACGAGGTACTCAACCTCGTGCTTTTCTAATAACTCTATGAATTCTTGGAAATGCTTGTTTAGCATATTGAGGTTCTCCAAGTCGATTAATCACTTCTACGGCCTTAAGTCTTTCCTGCGGAGATACTTCCGCCCAACGATTAAGATCATCGGATGGCTCTCTGAGTCTTCTTTTTACTACCGTGGACATGCAAAATATTCTTTCAGGAACCCTGTGGGTCATCAATAACAATTTTACCCGGCCAACGTTAAAGCTGTGGTGCGGCGCGAGCGCTTGTGGGCCGAAGCCCGGCTTGTCCCGCGAAGCCTGCAAGGCGAAGCGGGAAGGGCGTAGGCCCATCAGCGAGCGGCGTTGCCACCAGCGACTTGTTGAGTGTTTATCATCGTCGCCTTTTCAGTGCCTTCTTGTAAACCTGTGAGTTGTCTCTCTTCCCCACCGCTATGACAAATATGCTAACCGTCTTTTTTTCTACTTCGTAAACTAAGCGGTAACCTGAACTCCTGAGTTTAATTTTATAATAATTCTTTTGTCCAGTTAGCCGATCACTAGGGACAACTGGGTCCGAAATCCGCTCCGCAAGTTTCTTCTTAAACTGCTCCCGTACTGTGGAACCGAGTTTATCCCACTCTTTCCGCGCTGATGGGAGGAATAACAGCTTATAGCTCATCAAGGGAAACTTCCTTGGCCCGAGATTTCTGACCCTTCCTGGACTCCACGATCTCCATCAATTCCGCGTCTTCTAGACGCTCAAGCATTTCTTCATATGTGCTTGCCGGTATAAGATAGGCAGTTGGACGGTTGTGGTTCAATATTGCAACCGGTTCTCCGTCAGACTGTTGCAACAAACCGCTCGGATTCTTTTTTAATTCCGAGACACTTGCTGAAAATAGACTTAAAACAGTATTCATTAAAGTACTATATTCTGGTCTTTTTAGGTTTCGCAAGAAAATTCTTTGTCCACTCAACCGTTAAAGCTGTGGCACGCCTGCGAGCGCTAGCGAGCGGCGTTGCCACCAGCGACTGGTTGTGCCCCTTTCACTTTCTCTCGGTTCTTGTTCATT
>NZ_JAAGNX010000002.1:0-2439 GCF_010500615.1 Oceanipulchritudo coccoides | reverse complement strand
GGCGTGGCCAGGAGAAGAATAACCAGAACCGGAAAAGTAAAACTTTTTGCTTTCTTCATTTATTTCGCACCTGTTATCTCGATATTCTGCACAACGTTAAAGCTGTGGCACGCCTGCGAGCGTCAGCGAGCGGCGTTGCCACCAGCGACTGGTTGTGGCTCTTCAATCAAACAGCACCCTTCTCCAATACTTTCTTACAGTAGGAGTTGAGGCTTTCACCTTTCTGGAGGGCTCGGATCGTGAGTGCTTTGTGAGATTCTTCTCCAACTCGTAAAACAAACTTACCGCTGTAATTTCTCCCAGCCGTAGCTTCTGGAAGCGGAATTCCTTCTTTCTCTGAATCCTCTATCCATTCCTCAACCGCCTGGCATAATTCCTTATAAACTTTGTCTTCAGAATGTCCATGCACGCCACCAAACATAAGCCCAGGACAGGTCCCGATGTAGCACTGATCCTCTTCGCTCCATTCAACAACTTTCAAGTAGGCATCACTTTTCTTTTTCATCTCTTACTTTCCTTAGTACTAATTCGACTTCTTTCTCCTGATAGCGCTTCGCATCATCTCCCGGTCTTCCCGAAATTGTGATCCGAATTCCCTTCGGGTGTCTCAGATTCCGATGGCTTCCCTTTCCACCCCGATCTGAAAATCCATTCTTTTTCAGGACAGACAGAAGTTCTCGGATTTTTCTAGGCATCGTCTATTTAGTACTAAAGCAGTATCACGTGTCAAGACTTTCCACAACGTAAAGGTGAGCTACGGATGAGGCGGAGCCTCAGACGTTAGCTCCACCGACTTGTTCGGCTCCTTGTTTTTATCTGAGATCGGGAGAGCGTGATTCTACAACTCTTATATTAGCTTCAGGAAACTCCGCATCAATTATCGCCTGTACGTCGTGTAGTATTTCTATTGCACTATCAGACTGGGGTGGAGGCATTATCCAAATCCATAGTCTGTTTTCTCGCTCTGCGTGATGTATGCCTGCGTGACCTTTAGAATACCATTGACCTAAAGTAAATAGGGTTGAATCAGCTTTTCCACTTACACTAAATCCAATATCAGAATAGTGCTTGCTAATACGTTCACTCATAATGCTCACAGGTGTATTATCTTTGGTTTCTATGAAAATATTGTATGCTGAAGTACAACCTGATAGAAGGATGATATTAAAAATAATTAATATGCTGTGGATTTTCATTTTTGCTATTCTGCCGAACGTTAAAGCTGTGGTGCGACGCGAGCGTCAGCGAGCGGCGTCACCACCAGCGACTGGTTCTCCCCTACTCCTTTTCAACCGGTCCAACATCCATTCCGTCATATGAGTCCAATCCAAGTTCATCAGCTAGAATGTAAAACTCGTCGTTTCTCTTATCTAAAGTAACCGGTGTATGAGTTTCTACTTTCTCTACATGCAGCCAGAAAAGATCAGGATCATCAGGATTGTCCTTCTTACTTACAAATATTTCTACAAACCTGTATCCCCTTTCCTCTAAGATCTTCATTGTCTTTTCAAGCTGCTCAGGAGTCGTGTTTGTAAAGAAGTATCCCCAAAGAAGTGGCCCATTCATGTCCCACCCTGGGTTTTTTGACATACTCACAAACATTTCCTCAATCTGTTTGATCGAGATAACTTTATTCGGGATTTCAATTCCGCTTTCCGGACTACTTCCGAATATCTTAGAAAATATGCTCATAGCAATTAGAACAGTGGTAAGGATTTTCCTCATGAATATTTTTGGAGAACGTTAAAGCTGTGGCACGCCTGCGAGCGCTAGCGAGCGGCGTTGCCACCAGCGACTGGTTCGACTAACTCTGCTAAAGTCCTGTATACACATTTTCAATATTTATACTTTCTACAAACTTGTTTGAATCTCCTAGGTTTAAAAATATTACGACTGTATGGTAATTGTCTTTCGATGTTGTTTTACGCGATGCCTGATAACGGTTTTGATGACGATCGTAGTCGAAGGGGATTCCTAATTTCTTTAACTCTTCCTCTACTTTTTCTCTCGAGTCACCAATCTGGATCACCGATTCTATCTCTTTCCGCACTTCCTCGGCGGTTGGTTTTCCTTGAGAACAACCCAAAACCATTAGGCCAAAGAAAAGTATGCAGATTATTCTCATTTGCTTTGTCGAACGTTAAAGCTGTGGCACGCCTGCGAGCGCTAGCGAGCGGCGTTGCCACCAGCGACTGGTTGTGCCCCTTTCACTTTCTCTCGGTTCTTGTTCATTTTCTCGATTACAAAAAACGGCATAACAAGAAGCAGCAGAAACAAAATTACTGCACCGAAAAGTTTTCCGTAGGAGAAATCTTCATCTTGCAGGGAAACAAGTATAAATCCTGGCGTGGCCAGGAGAAGAATAACCAGAACCGGAAAAGTAAAACTTTTTGCTTTCTTCATTTATTTCGCACCTGTTATCTCGATATTCTGCACAAC
>NZ_JAAGNX010000001.1:1297530-1461499 GCF_010500615.1 Oceanipulchritudo coccoides | reverse complement strand
CGCTGAGCTACCGAGCAATAAAAGTTAAAAGAACGTCCGGTGACCAAGTGGTTAATCCCGCTATGCGGGACTCTACCGCTGAGCTACCGAGCAATTTTCCAGAGGAAAACGAGAAATAAGTGGGCTTGGAGTCGGCTTGTCAACGGTGTTTTGGGAAGAAATTCATCGCTTTGGGAGGAAAGTGCCGGATGACTTGGAATTCATTGGCAATCAATTATCCCGGGTGGTAGGCTTCCCAGTATGATTACCCGGATGAGGCTCTATTTTCTTGGGACTCTAACCTGCTTTATATGCATGGAGCCGTTGGCAGGCGAGCCGGCATGGCGGAGCCAAAAGCGGGGGGTGAGCGCGAATAACCTGACGAGCGAGCAGGTGGCCCTCCTGGCTGAGGGGGTCTCATGGGTCTATAACTGGGGTCCAGACGAGGGCAATATCGAGGTGAATGGCCAAATGGAGTTTCTGCCGATGATCTGGAGTGACCGACAATACGAGCTGGACATCGTGGAGTCCCGACTGGCAGGAGGCGAAAGGCCCTCCGCGGTGCTTCTCCTGAATGAGCCAAACCTGCTTGGGCAGGCCTTTCTGACGCCTGAAATCTCAGCGGATTGGATCACGCATGTCCATGAGACGCTGAGCGAATTCGAGGTTCCCTTGATCGGTCCACAAATGTCCCTGGGATCATCTGCTGACCGTTCGATTACTGCCTGGGATCCCATCCAGCAGACAGAGGTCACGTACACGACCATGCTGATGTTCCTCGATGCCTACGATTATTACATGGGCGATTTGAGCCTCGAGGGGATTTCCATCCATCCATACGGGAACATCGGTGAGTTGAAGTATTTTGTGGATGTGATCTATGAGCGCTATGGCCAACCCGTCTGGGTGACTGAATTTGCCTTTTGGGATGCCCCGGATGCAGAGGCTGAGTATGCCTATATGATCCAGGCCTTGGAATTCCTTGAACGCTCTCCAAAGGTGGCTGGCTACGCCTGGTTCAAGGCAGACCTCGGATCACGGAACAAGTTGAGCCTGCTTGAAAGTGGGGAAGCTCAACTGACCCGACTGGGTGAGTTGTATGTAAACTTCCCCGCCTTTGACCCAGACTATCATTATTCCGTACCTGGGCGAATCCAGGCGGAAGCCTATTCCTACAAGGACGATACTATCGTCCTGACAGAATCGGACTCAGAAGACGGCTTTGCAGCGCTGAAAGCCGGACGTGGATTTGGTTGGGTGCATTACCAGATCAATGTCGCCGAGGCTGGAACCTATCGCCTGAGAGTCCGGGTAACAAGTGAGTTTTATGATCCGATCCCCGAACCGGATGGGCCGTCGGAAGTGATGGATCCACCAAGCGGGATCGAGCGAGACCTCTTTTTCACGACAGGGCTGCAAGCGGGTGAGCAGACCCTTCAAATAATGCTCAAAGGGCTCAATGCGAAAGTGGATTGGCTGGAGTTTGAGCGTATTGATTGAAGGGCAATACAGTCTTTAATGATAGGATAAGCATTTCTTGCGACTCTCATCGGCATTTCTGATAATTGAAAGAATGGTCCTTAAACTGTGTCATATCAGTTGGCGGACTGTTGACAGAATGGTAGCCGGGCGGCTGAACGGTTTGTATGCGTTTGTCACTGTTCTTAGCCTGTTGTGTGGGAATATCCCTGCATGCCGATGACCTGATCGAGCTGAATCCCTTCATTGTTGTCGCGCCGAATCTGCTTCCGCTGGACGGCAGCCTGCCGGGCGAGCAAATCCGGGAATCTAAGCCACTGGACTTGGCGACCATCCTCTCGGAGGAAATGCCGAGCATCGCGCTCTCGCGAAAAAGCCCGCTGGCGGGTGACATTGTCCTGCGCGGCATGACCCGAGACAACATCCTCATCACTGTGGACAACACCAAGACCTTTTGTGCCTGCCCGAACCGGATGGATCCCCCGGCATTTCACGTGAGCTCGCAACAGATCGAGGCGATCAGTGTGCGGGCGGGCCCGTTTTCAGTCAGGCAAGGGGCGACCACTGGCGGGGCCGTGTTTGTGAAGACAACACCGGCCCCGGACAGTCTCTCAGCCCGGGCCTATGGATTTGTGGGAAGCTTTGGGTACCGCGCTGCGGGAATCACTGCCGGGGCGCCACTTCAGGATGGAAAAGCCCAGTTGCAGGCGGGCTTGTACACGCAGTACGGGGATGTCTTCGAGGACGGTGATGGGATCCCGTTTACCCGTCTTCCGGGAACCAATTACCAGAATGGTCGGATGACAGGTCAGGCCTTCAAGGTGATTAATCTTGAGACCAAGCTGTCCGTCAATTTGTCCGGCGGAAAGGTCATCGCGTTTAATTACGCCTTGCAGGATGCGCAGGATGTCCTGTACCCGGGCCTGAAAATGGATGCCCTGACGGACACCCTGAATCGCGGTGGGATTTCGTTCAAGATGCCGATGGAGTCCGGTATTGCCGACTCGCTCAGTGTGAGTGTGGCGGTCAGCACGGTGGATCACGACATGCGGGATACATTCCGGAAGAGCGCTCTCATGAATCCGGCTTTTGCGGAGCGCGGATACATGATGCGGACCGAGAGCAAGACGGGTTATTTCGGGCTCATGCTGGAAGGGCGCAAGGAGCTCGATGCAGGCGTCTTGAGTTATGGATTGGACCTCATGGAGCGCCAATGGGATGCCGCCAACCAGATCATGATGATGGAAAATGACATGCTCCCGGATGTGAGTGGCCGCAGCGCAGGCGCATGGGCGGTCATGGAGCGGGCAGTGGAGGCATGGAAATATGAATTGGGCGCCCGGGTTGATTACACGCGATCACGCGCACAGGACGATATTTCATTCGTGCAGGCACTTCGGGGCACTTCGACCAACAAGACGGATGACTTGCTCGCCTCAGCCTATGTCCTGACCAGTTATGATCTTGACCAGAATCGCTCGCTCTTTCTTGGCCTGGGCCATGGGGAGCGCCTTCCCGACCCACAGGAGCGTTACCTGAACCTGAACCGTCCAACCGGCAAGCCGGATTGGGTGGGTAACCCGGATTTGAAACCTGTGCAAAACACGGAAATCCAGGTGGGCGGGCGTTTTCAGGTAAATGGATTCTCCACCTCGGTGTCCGTTTTTCATTCATGGCTGGGCGATTACATTTACCTCGGAAGTATCCAAACCACCAATACAAAAGCGACCACCTACGAGAACATTGATGCGCGCCTCTACGGGACTTCGCTCGACCTTTCCTACCAACTCGCGGACCGCTGGAATTTCCGCTCCGCGATCGCCTGGCAGGAGGGAGTCAAGTCCTCATCGTTACCGGGCTCGTCCAACAAAAACCTTGCCGAAGTTCCGCCATTGAAAGCGGTCTTCTCGCTGACATGGAAGGGCGAGTCGGTCGCGGTCAGGTGCTCGGCCCAGTTTCAGGATGACTTGAGCCGGATCGATACCGACCTGAATGAGCAACCCATTGATTCCTCATGGGTGATCAATCTCGCAGCCCATTGGAACCTGAATTCGCACATCACGCTCAGCGGGGGAGTCGACAACCTCTTGGACGAAACCTACGCAGTCGCCAATTCACACCTGCGGGATCCCTTCTCCAGTTCAGTTATTGTCAATGAACCGGGCCGCTTTTTCTTCCTGCGCTTGTCGGCCGAGTATTAGCGTTCGAAAAATGATTCCAATGCGCAGCTCAAAACACTCGCCATTCTTGTATGTTTCATAGAAGGCTAATCGCATGAAAGGTATAAGTCTTCTCCTCAATCTTCTCTGGTTTGTCCTGGGTGGATGGATCATGGCTATCCAGTGGTTCATCGGCGGGCTCATCCTTGCCATCACAATTATCGGGTTGCCCTTCGTCCCCGGAATCTGGCGCATCGCCATGTTTTCCGCTTTCCCATTCGGGCAGGAATTGATCGATTCCCCAAAGGGCAGGGGAGGTTCGGTCTTCTCGGGCCTGCTCAACATCTTCTGGCTCATCTTTGCCGGCATCTGGATTGCTATCAGCCACGCCCTCGCGGGTATTGTCCTTTTCATTACGATCATTGGGATTCCCTTTGGATTTGCCCATTTCAAGCTGGCCGGCGCCGCCCTCATGCCGGTTGGGAAGGAGATTGTGCCGAAGCCGCTGAAAACGCGGTGAGCGCTGCATCATTTAACTCCGAATTACGCGGATCACACGAAATCCAAAGTAGTGCGCTTTATAGTTTTTATAGTATTCGGGTGATTTGCGCGACTCGTAGTTAGACCTGTGTGATTCCCAGTTAAAACACCCGCAGCGTCCCGTTGCCGGTTTCGCGGACCCACGCCTTCAAATCGGCCAGTGCTTCCTCGGGAGGGTAGAAGCAGAGGACCCGCAGTCGCGTCTCGCCGATGGATTGTTGTTGGAGCTGCTTTGTGAGATCCCGCAACTGCGCCCATGGGACATCCTGCCCGCCACCGCCGGGGGGTGTGCGTTGGAAGTCGCAATCGCTGACGAGGAATAGCTCATCCAGCTGGGGATCCATGGCGAAGGCCTGTGTCATGACGGCCTCGATACCGTTGGGAAAGCCGCCATTCCAGTTGTGCCCGCTGGTCCCGTTTGTCCGGAAGGAGGAATTGATCCATTCGCGCGCTTCCTCACGAACCTTTGTTGTGGCAGGAACCAGTTCGTCGCGGAAGGCTTGCCATTTGCGGGTGAACTGGATGATCCCGAAGAGGTGATTGGGACCGAGTTGGTCGACAAATTTGTGCACTTCCTCGCGCAGCTTTTCCATGGAGACCCCGGCGCGCTCCATCTTGCTTTTCACCGAGCCCGAGACGTCCAGCAGGAGAACGATGCGCCGGGCGCTGAGGCTTTCCCCGAGGAAGGAGACCGGATCGGGTGGGGGAAGTGAATCCGCATCCATCCCGTCCGTGAAGGCACTCAGGCTACCCTGAAAAATCGACCCCATCGGGAGCATCGCTCCCATCGCCCCGATTGACTGGGCCAGATCCGGGGATGCCACCGCCAGCTCCGGTCGGGTCGCCTCCAGCATCGGCTGCATCAACGTGTTCAGGCCCTCCGATTGCATCCGGTTCAGCTGGGCCAGCTGGTTCTCGGTCGTGCGCTGTTGCTCCCGATGCCGGGTTGCCGATCCCGCCGGCAGCTTCAGCGTTGCCTCTTTGTGTGGCTGGGGATCCAGCACCCCGATCAAGACCGCCAACCCCAGAATCACACATTGAAAAGCCAGCGCCAGCCCTCCCGCCAGAAGCCCCTTTCGCCAGGCTCGGCGCTGGGACCGTGTGGCCGACACATCCCTGCGATCCGGGTCCGCTTGCATGCTGAGAGATTGTCTTCGCTATCGTCAGCCACACAAGGCCTCAGCATGCCCACTTTAGACCGATTTCACCGCTTGACCTCCCTCGGTTTCCAGTTCTTTCCGGCTTCACATTTTTTTATGCAATAAACGCTTGACCAACCAAGGCCCCCGAATAGCTTCACTTCTCATTACCCAATTTGGGGTGGTAGTTCAGTTGGTTAGAACGCCGGCCTGTCACGCCGGAGGCCGCGAGTTCAAGTCTCGTCCATCCCGCCATTTTAAAAAGGACCCGATTCGAAAGAGTCGGGTCTTTTGCATTTCCGACCAATCAACCTGCCTTGTAGACCTCAATTTGAGATGGTGAAGGGGATGCGCACACGGACGCGGGAGGTGACGATTTTGCCGTCCTTTTCCCCAGGGATGAATTTCCAGCGCCGGACGGCGTCGGTGGCGGCCGATTCGAAGACCGGGTTGGAGGATTTAAGGATTTCAATGCCTTTGGTGAGGCCCTCAATAGTAACGAGAAACTGCACAACAACCTCTCCGCTGATCCGGTTGCGTTTGGCATCGGGCGGGTAGATCGGGGAGGGCTGCTGGATCGCCTTGGGCTGGGTCGTGAGATCCTTAATATCGACGAAGGGGTCGGGAATATCCCCGGTTGGCAAATTAATTTGCGTGCCGCTCCCGATGCCCCGCAAATCCGGATTAATGATGATTTCAATATCCGTAATGGTGGGCGGCTGCACATCCGGCTTGAAGTCATCAATTGGCTTGTCTTTTGGCGGCGGGGGAGGCGGAGGGGGCTCCTCGTAGTCGGGAGATTCATAGGGAATGGTATCGGTGTCCGGTCCCGACGGAACTGGATCATCGGTATTGGTCCACTGCACAAACGGAATGGCGAGCAGAAGCGCCACTACAAAGAGAATGGAAATCCAGAGCGCCCCGGAAGGGGTCTTGTTTGAGACTTCAGGCACAGATGTCATGAAAGCTCTATACAAGATTAACGGTTCCTTGCCAAGCCTGCTTAAACGAGGCCTTTATTGTGGCTGGCTGTCCGCATCCGGTGAAGAGTGGTTCATCCAGAAAGCGGGGATTCCACTATCGCTGAGCCCCTCCGAGCAGGCAACTCCTGTCACCATCGCTATTATTGATGACGGGGTCCGCATAACCCACGAGGAGTTAGCGCCTTTCCTGTGGGTGAATCCGGGGGAAGTTCGCTGGAACGGAATTGATGATGATGGAAACGGGTTGAGAGATGATGTGCACGGTTGGGACTTCGGGGACCGCGAAGCGCTGCTCTGGTTTGTCACAGACGGTCAAAACCAGGGCCAGGGGTGGAACGTCCAGTATGAGTTTGTCGAGGCGGACTAGGATCAGGGAATTCAGCGGTATTAAAAGGCTTTCGGGCGCCTGCATATTCCTGCATCATTCCCGCATAAAACGAGAGTTTTTTACATATAAGATTGCACTCAATTGCAGTTTTTCTGTTGACACTGCAGAGTCGATGCCATTTCACTCTACATCGTTACGGTGCGATTTGCCGTAGCGTGAATTAACGTTAATCACTAAAAATCCTAATTATATGAAAAAATTACTCTTAATGGCTTCGCTAGCCGGACTTGTCACAAGTTCATTGTCAGCGCAGTTAAATTTCACGGTCGATCCGGGTGCTGCTTGGAACGGATTTGTGAATACCTTCAGCGTAGCAGACGATTCCTTCCAGTTTGGTTTTGGCTATGGCGATTTCCCGAATGCTCAATCCACCTTTTCGGGCAGCACGCTGTCCTTAGGCGCTAACAAGGGCATTTATGATGTTGAAGCCGCTAACCCTGTCTGGGTAAACCAGACGACTGGCGATCCCGAATTGTACATTGAGTACGCCTTCTATCAAGAAGTCGTCGGTGCAGCTATTGGTACTACAGTCAATTTCGACTTTGAGACAATTACTCAGGGCTTACCCGCTGGCTACAGTGTGGTAGCTTTTGCCGCGGTCTTGGATGGTTTTGTAACGTGGGCAACGACCCAGTTGGAAACCGCTCCGCTCGTATCCGGTGTGACGGACAGCCTATCCCTCGTGGTGGCATCGCCCGGCACAGGTACTCCTGTAGTACAAGCTGGATTCCGTGTCACTGGCCCGATCCAGCCGTCGCTCGACGAGTTCTTCAACCCGAACCCGCTGACCCTGCAGTACGCTACGGTTCAAACTCCGGTTCCGGAGCCGTCAACCTACGCAGTCCTGCTTGGTTTTGCTGCTCTTGGTCTGGTGATCTATCGTCGCCGCAAGGCTTAATCTGAGCACATCTTTAGAGATTTTTAATTTCTAAATTACAAACCCGCTATTTTCGGATAGCGGGTTTTTTTATTCCTGATTAGATTCTCCCTAGGACAATCCGATAAACGATGAAAAAACGAATAAGCCCCCGTCGTCTTTGGGCCATGCGGCTGATGGCCATGGTCATTATTCCTGTTCTGTTTATCGGTGGACTTGAGCTGCTGTTAAGAGTGACGGGCTTTGGCTATCCCACGACCTTTTTCCTTCCTAGCAGGCTCGATGGAAAAGAGTATTTAATACCCAACTACAAATTCAGTTACCGGTTTTTTCCGCCAGCCTTGGCGCGGGTTCCATTAGTGTTTCGGATGCCAGCTGAGAAGCCGGAGGGTACCTACCGGATTTTTCTATTTGGGGAATCAGCTGCTTTGGGCGATCCTGAGCCAAGTTACGGGGTGGGGCGTCAGCTTGAGATACTTCTGGAAAACCGTTATCCAGGGAGAGAATTCGAGGTCATCAATGTCGCGATGACCGCGATCAATTCACATGTAATCCTGCCAATTGCTCGGGAGTGTGCCCGACTGGATGGCGACCTGTGGCTGATCTACATGGGCAACAACGAGATGGTCGGCCCGTTTGGAGCTGGAACCGTCTTTGGTTCAAAGGCTCCCAGCCTCTGGTTTGTCCGGCTAGGCCTTGCCTTGAAAACGACAAAGATCGGCCAGTTGCTGACACTGCTCTCTTCTGTTTCTGATGGCGGAGAGGCTGATTCTGGAAATTGGGCAGGTATCGACATGTTCAAGGAAAATCAGCTCAGGCTGGATGATCCGAATCGCCTGCAGGCCTACGAAAACTTCAGGGGAAATCTTGAGGATATCCTCAAGGCGGGTCGAAAAGCTGGGGTGCCGGTTCTACTGAGCACTGTGGGGAGTAACTTGAAGGATTGTTCACCGTTTGCCTCGCTGCACCGGGAGGGCCTTGATTCCTCGCAAGAAGCGAAATGGGATGCCTTATTCTCGGAAGGAAATGCCTTTGAGGAGGCAGGTGATTTTGCTTCTGCTCTGGGGAAATATGAAGAAGCCGCGGAAATTGATTCTGACTATGCCGAGCTGCAGTTTCGGATTGGCACTTGCCTGCTTAAACTTTCAAAGCCGATTGAAGCGAAGGAAGCCTTCGTCCGGGCAAGGGATCTGGATGCGCTGGCGGTCAGGGCAGACACCCGAATAAACGCAATTGTGAATGAGACGGCGCTTAACAGCGAAGGCCAAGTCGTTCTTGTTGACGGAGTCGATCTGCTGGCACGCCAATCTTCCGACACAATTCCAGACCAGAACCTTTTCTACGAGCACGTCCACTTTACGACCAAAGGGAATTACATTCTGGCCAGAGCCTTCGCGGAAGAAGTGGCCCAGTTTCTACCACCCACTATTCTGGAAGCGCAGGAAGAGGAGTGGATCAGGGAGTCCACATGCCTAAAGCAGCTGGCCCTGACAACCTGGGATACAAAACGGCTCTGGCAGACAGCCCTGGGGCGAATCAACGTTTCTCCATTCAAGGAACAAAGCAGCCATTCCCGAACTGTGAGTCATATCCGGGAACAATTAGGACAGATCGATAAAGGTATCACGATGCAGACGCCGTGGCGGGACCGGAGCCTTTACATTGCCGCTTTGAGACGAGCGCCTGAGGATACAATGCTTCTTGGCAACTACGCGCAATTCCTTGATGGAACAGGATCTGGTCCCGAAGCTATTGAACAAGCTCGGCGGTTCTGTGACATGTTACCTGACCTCGCCTGGCCACATTACTACCTGGGAGTATTGCTCTTGAAGGGGGAAAGGTTTGCCGAGGCCAAGGAATCCTTCGAGAGAGCTTTGGAGATTCGCAGCAACTTCAAGCAGGCGGCCAATGACCTCAAGACAGTAGAGAGAAAATTGAACAGGCTCAATTAGGCACGAAATGCCTTTGGGGATTCTTGATTCCTTAAACCCGAGCCAGCTATCTTTGGAGTGCGGGCTTCTTTATCGGTTGTGTAATCACCATAAAGCTTTTCGCTTAGAGACACCAATTATGAGATCGCAAAAATTAGTCATGGCAGGAGCGATCCTCCTTGGTGCGATCAGCCTGTCTGGTCAATTGCCGGAAATCAGCTTCACATTTGTCCCGCCGCAGGGATCCGATGCCAATTTGACCGGTGAGGTAATGAATGTGAACCCGGAGGATCATCGGGTGGCTGTTTATATCTATGTTCATGGATGGTGGACAAAGCCGACCAACGCGCAACCGCTGAGCATGATCGATTCTGGCGGAAACTGGGTCTGCGACATTACGACCGGCGGTGCGGACCTCGTGGCCAAAAAGATCGCGGCATTTCTCATTCCGGTGGGTTACGATCCGCCGATTCTCAATGGGACGGCTGAATTCCCAGTGGATCTTCAAGTAACTGCTTTGGCTTCCATCCAAGTGGATCGGCAAAGCGTGAATGCTTTCCATTTCTCCGGTTACGACTGGGATGTGAAAACGTCGGGTGGATTCCTTTTCGGTCCAGGACCCAATGTCTTTTCAGATGATCTTGAAAATGTCTGGGTCGATGCAGAAGGAAAACTGCATTTACGGATTACCTATCGTGACGGGCAATGGCGTTGTGCGGAGGTGATCTCAAATGACTCATTTGGATACGGGACTTACCGGTTTTATGTGGATTCCCCGGTTGATGCCTTGGATCCGAATGTGGTTTTGGGGCTTTTTACATGGAGCGATGATCCTGCGTATTCCTACCGTGAAATCGACGTGGAGATAACCCGTTGGGGGGATGCCCAAGACCCGACGAATGCGCAATTTGTCGTCCAACCATGGAATAACCCTGGAAATCTGGTACGCTACACGATTCCCCAGGGAAGCGCACCGACCACGCACAGTTTTGACTGGCAGGCCGATCAAATTGCATTCGCCAGCCACGATGGTGCGTATGCGCCACCTCCGGATGTCACCCCACTTTTGACGCAATGGACTTATACAGGGCCTGACATTCCAGTCCCCGGCGATGAACAAGTACGAATCAATCTCTGGCTTGTTTCCGGCCTTGAGCCAATTGATGGCGAAGAAGTCGAAGTCGTCATCAGCCGGTTTGTTTTTATTCCTTCGGTCGTCCCGCCCCCCAAGCTCACATTTTTGGAAATGGATGATCAAGGAAACCTCCAACTCAGTTATGCCGGAATTCCACAGCTCCTCTATAATCTCCAAAGTTCTCCGGATTTGGATCAATGGACAAAGGTGCAGTCCCAGATTTCTGACGAAGCCACGTTTCAATTTAGCGCACCCAGTCCATCGGTTTCAGAAAAAGTCTTCTACCGGGTCCAAGTCCCCGTGCAATGAGTTTGGAGTTTATAAAGCATCCTTGTTATGGTTGTAAGTGGCATTAGAGGTTCCAGATTGTGGCTCATGCGGTTCGCTGCGATGCTGCTAATCCCGGCCTTGTTCCTGGGCATATTGGAGCTGGCCCTTCGCGTAGCAGGTTTTGGCTATTCAACAAATTTCTGGGTACCGAGTACGATCGACGGGGAAGAGTACCTTGTCCCGAACACGCAATTCACGTATCGGTTTTTCCCGCCGGCCTTGGCGCGTGCGCCCTTGCCGATGCGGATGCTGGCGGAGAAGCCGGAGGGGACTTATCGGATATTCTTGTTTGGGGAATCGGCGGCGTATGGGGATCCTGATCCGGCGTATGGGATGGGTCGCCAGCTGGAGATCCTGTTGCGGGAACGCTTCCCGGGGACGGAGTTTGAAGTGATCTGCACGGCCATGACGGCGATCAATTCGCACGCCATTCTTCCGCTGGCGCGGGAATCCGCAAAACTGGATGGCGACCTGTGGATCATCTACATGGGGAATAATGAGATGGTCGGGGCGTATGGCGCAGGGACCGTCTTCAGTTCGAAGGCACCGCCGCTGGGAGTTGTCAGGGGGATACTTTTTCTGAAGAGCACGCGAATCGGGCAGTTGATGGACACGCTCTTGTCTGGAGGAAGTAACGACTCCATGGATCGGGATGATTGGGATGGGATCAACATGTTTACCAGAACTTCTCTTCGGTACAATGATCCAAGCCGGTTGACGGCCTATAAAAATTTCCGCGGAAACCTTGAGGACATTCTGAAAATCGGGAAGAAGGCGGACGTACCGGTTCTCTTGAGCACGGTGGCAAGCAACTTGAAGGATTGTGCACCGTTTATATCGCTGAATGACAAATCCCTTGGCACATCCCGCTTATCACAATGGGAACAATTCTACGCCCTTGGCCGGCAGAGCGAATCGGCGCAGGCATATGGGGAAGCCTTGTCCTATTATTCACAGGCCGCTGAGATCGACCCGAATTATGCCGAGCTGCAGTATCGCATGGGGCAAAGTTTTCTTGCCATGGGAAATGCTGAATCGGCCCTTGAAGCTTTTGAAAGTGCGCGTGACCATGACGGGTTGGCAGTGCGCGCCGATACGCGTATCAACCTAATCATCCAGAATGCGGCCAAGAATGCGGAGGGGAAAGTGTCCCTTCTGGATTCAGCAAAGGAATTGAGTGCGGAGTCATCCGGGATAATTCCCGGCAAGGAACATTTCTACGAGCATGTGCATCTAACCCTGAATGGAAACTATGCACTGGCGCGTGCAATGGCTGAGCGGATTACCGGGATGCTTCCGTCTGTAATTCTCGATACAGACAGTGGGGATTGGGTTTCCCTGGAGACGTGCAACCGGGAACTGGCGGCGACCCTCTGGGATCAGCACCGACTCTGGAACAACATGCTGAAACGGGGATCCGTTCCTCCCCATACCGCACAGTCAAATCATCGGGCAAATCTGGAATATCTCACCCAGCAGGCACAAAAGGTGATTGCCCAAATCACGAACAAAACGCCACAGGAAGACCGCGCCTTGTACTTGGAAGCGATTACCAAATATCCCAACGACAACCTGATCCATGCCCGCTTTGGGCAATATCTTGAGGCCATGGGATCAAGGAACGAAGCAATTGCCCAGTTCCAGAAAGTCTGCGAGTTGCTGCCCGACGTGGAATGGCCGCATTTCTATCTTGCGGAACTCTTTTTCCGCGCGGGCAGGAAGGATGAGGCAAGGCAGTCCCTTTCGCGAGCCCTGGAGATTCGTCCGGATTTTGCCCAGGCCCTCAATAAATTGTCGGAAATTTAAAACATCCGGTCAAACTCGCGGTTGTTCTTCGCCGGGTGCCAGTGCGTCGCGTCCTCCGGGTTGATCTTGATCTTCAGGAGATCCTTTCCAAGAAGGCGAAGTAACAGCCCCATTGGCATGACGAGCAGAAAGAAGAAAAGCACAAGAAGCAGCTTCCCGAAGGTCTGCCCGATATGGAAACTGACCGTCATGCCGCCCCGGTAAAAACCACGAAACCATCGTGGTCGGACGAACGAGGCACCCAGAGCAAGCAGCGCCAGGCCGATCCCTGCCAGCAAAAGCATTGATGGGAGGATAGCGTTCCACCAAAGCATCCAGAGGATCAGGTTCGCACTGAGTCCCATGACTCCTGTGAACTTGATCCATTCAACTGGGTTTTCCTTCAAGCGTAGCATTGTGTTAATCGGGGACTGGGTGAAAGGATTGTTTCACGCCTTCATGCGGTTGGTCAGCGCGCTTGAGAAGGAAGTGACCGATGGCCAGGTAATCCATCTCAGTATTGACAAAGCAACGGTACGCATCGTCCGGCGTGCAGACCACCGGTTCGCCGCGTACATTGAAGGAAGTATTCATAAGGACAGGACAATCCGTCTTCTCCTCAAAGCGTTTCAGGATGGCATGAAAGTTCGGGTTTTGGTCGGCGGTCACCGTCTGCACACGGGCCGAGTAATCGACATGCGTAACGGCGGGGATTTTGGAACGCAACTGTTTGAGCCGCTCAAGCCCGGAGGCCGGGGGAGGGGACTCAAGGCGCTGATCCGGATGGACTGGAGCCACGATGAGCATATAGGGGGAATTCGTTTCCAATTCAAAGAACTCGGGGGTGTGTTCCAGCAAAACGGCCGGGGCAAACGGCCGGAAGGATTCACGGAACTTCACCTTCATATTCAGGATTGACTGCATCTGCGGTGAGCGCGGATCCCCGAGGATTGAACGGTGGCCAAGGGCCCGCGGACCGAATTCTATCCGCCCCTGAAACCAGCCAACAATCTTTTCGTCTGCAAGATGATCAGCAACTGTATCTAGTAGCGACTCCGTATCCAGTTTTCGATACACGGCATTGTGCGTTTTCAGAACGGCTTCAATTTCCTTATCTGGAAATTCCGGTCCGAGAAATGCCCCCTGCATCGCATCCGGTTGAACCACGGAGCGCGGTTGTGGAGCATCCTTTTGCATATGCCAGACCGCGAGGGCTGCGCCAAGGGCACCGCCCGCATCGCCAGCGGCGGGCTGTATCCAGATATTTTCAAAAATCTTCTCCCGGAGAATACGCCCGTTGGCAACGCAGTTCAGGGCCACACCGCCCGCCATGCAGAGATTGTTTTGCCCGGTCAATTCACGCGCATGCCGGGCCAGCCGGAGCATAATCTCCTCAGTGACCACTTGTATCGAGCGGGCGACATCCATGTGGCGTTGCTCAACCGGCGTCTCTGGCTTGCGCATCGGTCCACCAAACAGTTGGTCAAACTTGGAATTGGTCATCCGAAGGCCACGCAGGAAGTGAAAGTATTCCAGGTTCAATTGCAGGGAACCGTCATCCTTGAGATCAAGGAGGTGCTCATAAATGGCATCGACGTATTTCGGTTCCCCGTACGGAGCAAGTCCCATCAGCTTGTATTCCCCGGAGTTGATCCGGAACCCGCAATAGGCAGTGAAGGCAGAGTAGAGCAGTCCGAGAGAGTGGGGGAAGCGCAGTTCCTTGAGAATTGTAACCTCATTGTCTTTTCCCATCCCAACCGTCGTGGTCGCCCATTCCCCCACGCCATCAACTGTCAGAATGGCCGCCTCTTCAAACGGGGAGGGAAAAAATGCACTCGCAGCGTGCGACTGGTGGTGCTCGGTGAAGAGAATCGGCGTCTCCTCTCTTAAACCGGATAGTTCATACCGGAGCGTTCCACGCAGGTTGAGCTTTTCCCCAAGCCATGGCGGCAGGGCCCGCGGAAAGGTCATCCAACCTCCCGGGGCAACCGCAAGATAGGATTCGAGCAATCGGGCAAACTTGATGATCGGCTTGTCGTAGAAAACGACTGCGTCCAAGTCGGACTCCGAAATGCCTGCCTGCTTTAAGCAGAAAGCCACCGCATTTCTTGGAAATCGCTCGTCATTCTTTTTGCGACTGAAGCGTTCCTCCTGGGCGGCCGCAATGATTTGTCCGTCACTCAGCAGCGCCGCTGCGGAGTCGTGGTAATATGCTGAAATGCCAAGGATATGCCGCACGCGGACCTTTTACATGAAGGGATACATGAGCGGCGCGAGGACGGACCCACCGGTAAAAACAATAACCGCTGCCAGAAGAAGCAGAATAACGACAAGCGGGATCAGCCACCATTTTTTCTCCTGGCGAAGGAACAATAGAAATTCTTTAAATAACTGCCACATGATTGCGCTTAATCTCAGGTAATTTCTTTATGGAGTAAAGGCCTTAAAGAACCGGACAGGATCTGCATTGCCAACAACTCCCGATGAATTTCACTGGTGTGATGGCTAACTCGGATATGGCGACAGACGCCAACAAATCAAGCACTCCGGTCAAACGGATTTCCTATTCAGTACCTCTTCTTTCTCCTCGGGATATGCAAAGCAGGGCAAAAGCCGTGTACAAGCGCCTTTCGGCCCGTCGGAGTGTTCGCGATTTCTCCACTGATCCGATTCCAGAGGGAGTGCTTGAAGACGCCATCCGCTCGGCTGGCACAGCCCCCAATGGGGCAAATCAACAGCCATGGCATTTTGCAGTTGTCCGGGACCCTGAGATCAAACGGAAGATCCGTCTGGCCGCCGAGGAAGAGGAGCGGGCATTTTACAATGGTCGTGCACCGAAAGAATGGCTGAATACCCTGGCACCTCTGGGAACCGATGCCGAGAAGCCTTTTCTGGAGACTGCTCCCGCACTTGTCGCCATATTCATGAAATCGAAAATCAAGGCCCCCGATGCAACATTGCGAAAGACCTATTATCCAAAAGAGAGTGTTGGGATTGCGACGGGATTCCTAATTGCCGCCCTGCAGGAAATTGGTCTTTCAACCCTGACGCACACGCCGAGCCCAATGCAGTTCCTGAATCAAATTCTCGACCGACCACCAGAGGAAAAACCCTTTCTTTTACTGGTTGTTGGCTATCCTTCAAAGTCTTGTACGGTCCCGGCAATTCAGAAACTGCCCCTCGAACAGATCTCCAGCTTCCAGTAGTCTTGTCTATTTTTTTCGGTTCCCTATAAATCCAGCGAATGCCAGGGAAAGCCCCATCAGAATTTCCATCCTCCGGACTCCTGCAATTGGGTATCGGGACGCTCTGCCTGAATCTTATCCTCGTTATTATCAAGCTGACAACCGGGCATATGGGCAATTCGCAGGCCTTGATTGCCGACGGGCTTGAGTCGGCAAGTGACATTATTGTCAGCCTTGTCACGTGGGGCGGTTTCATGCTGTCCCTGCGACCTCCCGATAAGAACCATCCGTTTGGACACGGGAAAATTGAATCCCTGACCGGGCTCTTTTCAGGTCTTTTTCTCATTGTGGCAGCTCTGGGGATTGCCGCTGTTTCAGTCAGGGAAATCAATGACTTATCCCACGAGGTACCATCGTGGTATACCTTGCCGGTGCTCCTCCTGGTCGTGGCAGCCAAGGAATTTGTTTTCCGTAAAATTGAGCGCTACTCAGATGATCACAAGAGCTGCGCCCTTGCGGGCGAGGCATGGCATCATCGTTCGGATGCGATCACCTCCGCAGCGGCAGCCTTGGGAATTTCCATCGCCTTGATTGGCGGTACTGATTGGGCTACAGCCGATGACTGGGCGGCCTTGGTGGCCTGCGTATTTATCGCCTTTAATGGCACCCGCATCATCCGGTTATCCCTGCATGATGCCCTCGATGGAAATGTGGAAACAGGATTTATCGAGTCCCTTAAAGGACAGGCAAATCAACATGTCGATGTCCTGAGGGTAGAAAAGTGCCGGGTCCGGAAGAGTGGGGTGGATTATTTCCTGGAGCTGCATCTTCAGGTCGATCCGGAAATGAGTGTCCTCAAAGGGCATGATCTTGGCCACCAAGTGAAGGATAACCTGATGAAGGCCCATGCAAACCTTCGGGACGTGGTTGTCCATTTGGAGCCGTATGCAGGGCAGCATCCCGATTGAACACAGGACCGGACTTGGCCGATTCCTCCACTGGTTTCCTTAAGAAGCCTTGCCGTCCTGGCGCTTTTCCCCGGCCTCCTTCATCAGGGCTTTTGCTGCTTCGAACTTACCCGTCGCACAGGCACAAAAGGGACACAAGCGCCCATGGTATTTCAAGGCGACCTTCTCTCCCAAGGTGAGGTCGCGCTCACAACCGGTCTCCACCAGAGCCAGCGCCTTTGTGCAGTTTGGAAGGCACTCACAAGCGCTTTCCATGAGACGATTGCTCCAGGATCGGGAGGTACTTGGCTTGGATGGCATATGATTGGGTTATCCACTCCTGAGGGAATTTCAAGACAAGGGGACAATTCAAGCTGCTGACGCTTGACGCCCTGTAAATATTATATTACCTAAGATTACCTTCTAATATTTACGAAAAGGTCTTGAGGGAAATGGACATTCACGGGTTTCAAAAGAAATATGCGCTGTCAAATAAGGATATGGCGGAGATCTGCTTGTGCTCCCTGCCAACTATCCAGAAATGGCGAAGCGGGGAAGTCACCCCTTCCGGGGCCGCAAGGCAGCTGATTAAACTTCTGGATTTCTCCGCCAAGGGAAATCCTGCCGAACTGAGAAGTCTGCTCTCAAAGATGAACCGGAGCATTAGTTCCGGTTCTAGCCAGGCGGATGATGAGATCCAGCAGTTGGAATCGAGCATGACCAAGGTCATGAATCGTATTGAGCTCATGCTTGATGCGAGGCGAAAGGAAAAAGCCCTTGCGGAAAGCGAAGCCCGCTATCGCTCAATGGTGGAATCCCAGGAAGATCCTGTTTGCCGGTGGAAACCCGATACTACTTTGACCTTCGTGAACGAGGCGTATGCCAACCTTTACAGTAAATTCGGGACCGATCTCCTGGGCAGGAAATGGCTCGATTTTATTCCAAAGGAAAGGCGATCCTTTATTGAGACACTTGTTACCGACATGGTCCGCCGCGGGGAACCGGAAGTCTTGAAGCATGAGTCCGTGGACAAGGATGGCCAAATCCACTATCAGGAATGGCGCGATATCCCGATTTTAGATGAGCGCGGAAGCGTCATTGAATTCCACTCGGTCGGAAGGGATAAAACAGAATTGTTTAAAAGTCGCCAGAAGATCGAGGAATTGACAGCCAGTCTGGATTCACTGATGCAGGCCTGCGGGAATCCCGTTATCCTGTTCAAGCCCGACGGAACGCTGCTTCAGTGGAACACTGAATTCAAGGAACAGTTGTTGCAGGACAATGACTGGAAGCATCTGGGAGACTTGTTCCCGGCCTTGGAAAAGAAGCGCTTTAACCGGTTGCTTGAACGGCTAACGGAATCAGATCACATCGTTTATCGCATCAAATTTGATAACCGGGCGATGCTGATGACTGTCCGGGCAATCCGGGCTTTCGAAAGTGAACCGCAGTTTTTGGGCGTATTTCAGGAAATCAAGAATCTTCCTTCAGGTCATATAAAACAGGTCAGGTTGGCCGAAGAGATCCTCATCGATGACCGTCCGCTTGATCCGGTTTTGCGTAAGGCTGATGAAAAAAGGATCAACCGTGAGGTGGAGGCAGTTGCGAAAAG
Organism: Oceanipulchritudo coccoides; assembly: GCF_010500615.1. Taxonomy (NCBI): domain Bacteria; kingdom Pseudomonadati; phylum Verrucomicrobiota; class Opitutia; order Puniceicoccales; family Oceanipulchritudinaceae; genus Oceanipulchritudo; species Oceanipulchritudo coccoides. The sequence continues at coordinate 1,443,030 of NZ_JAAGNX010000001.1, read as the reverse complement.
AACCCAGGTTGATCGGATCCGTGTATTCCTTTTTGATGACAAGAATGAGCTGGCAAATAATGTTATTGAGTGGTGTGCGGACGGAGATGATTCCCACATTGATCAACTCCAAAGAGTTTCTTACAATGAGTATTCCTGGTGGATGAAAAAACTCAACAAGGGCCAGTGGATCAATGTGAGCGACATCAACCAGCTTCCCGGAACAGCAGGCAGTGAGAAAAAGGTGCTTAAGGCACAAGACATTGCCTCAGTTGTCGTGGCACCTCTTGAGGTCGATGGCAAGCTGGTGGGATCTGTGGGCTTTGAACAGATCCTCAAACCGCGCCTGTGGCACAGTCAGGAGATTGAGCTCCTCAAGCACCTCAAGGAGAAAACCGAGGAATATCTGGCCGGTTCGCTTTCGGCCAGCGAGTCAAATTGATCTCCCAGGGATTGCATTCTTGAATTGCTAATTTGGCGATTTAAGGGAGACTACGGCTAAACCATTACCCCTGTATGCAATCCCGGATTTTTGACTCACAAGTATTCAACATGGCATGCCGGCAATTTGACGCCGCTGCGGAAATTCTCGATCTTCCAATGGATGACCGGGACCGGACCAAGTTCCCGAAGCGCTGTATCGCAGTGACCATGCCGGTGCGTATGGATGATGGCCGGGTCGAGGTATTTGAAGCCTACCGGGTCCAACACCATCTTTCCAAGGGGCCGACCAAAGGCGGAACGCGCTTCCATCCTTCCGTAACGGTCGGGGAAGTGGCTGCCCTGGCAATGTGGATGAGCTGGAAATGCGCCCTTGTTGGCCTGCCTTATGGCGGGGCCAAGGGTGGAGTGGCCGTCGATCCACGTCAGCTCAGCCTCGCGGAAAAGGAGCGGGTTTCCCGGCGCTACATGCAGGAGTTGGTGCCCTTTGTCGGGCCCAATATTGATGTTATGGCCCCGGATATGGGAACGGATCCGCAGACAATGGCCTGGATGATGGATACGTATTCCAATATTGTCGGTTGCTCGACTCCCGCTGTCGTCACAGGCAAGCCAATTGACATTGGTGGTTCGGAAGGCCGCCTTGAATCAACGGGACGCGGGGTTGCCTACTTGATCAAACGGTACCTTGAGTCACATGGCCTGAGACCCCACCAAGCCACGGTGAATATCCAGGGATTCGGGAATGTTGGATCCCACGCCGCCTTGGGCCTGCTCGGGTACGGCTGCCGCATAACTGGAATCAGCGATATTTCAGGGGCGATATTTAATCCCGGTGGGATTGATGTGCATGAGGCGCTTCGGCATGTCGAGGCAAACGGTACCCTTGAAGGGTACATGGAAGGTGACCGGCTGACCAACGACGAGTTGCTCCTTCAGAAATGCACAGTGCTGGTCCCTGCGGCTTTGGAGCGTGTCATAACCGTGAAGGTGGCACGCAAATTAAAGTGCCGCTTCCTGGCTGAAGCCGCCAATGGGCCCACGACAGTCAGCGCGGACGCTGTCTTGGATGAGCGCGGGGACATCGAGGTCATTCCAGATGTTCTTTGTAACAGCGGCGGGGTGATCTGTTCCTATTTCGAGTGGGTACAGGACCTGCAAAGCCTTTTCTGGGAGCATGACGAAGTCCTTCGAAAGCTCTTTGATATTCTGGACAAAGCCCGGCATAGCGTGGAAACGCAAAAGGAACGCCTTGGAATTAGCCGCCGAAATGCCGCCCTGACGCTGGGGATTGAGCGGGTTGCCCGGGCCAAGGCGCTGAGGGGAATTTTTCCCTAGGCCTAGAAGTCGTAGTCTTCAATCAAGCGGGCGATGCTCGGACTGAAATACCGGTTGCCCGCAATGGCGGAAGTAATTGCCTTCTGAAGTTCTTCCAGACCGTATGCCTTTTCGACATACGCGATGGCCCCGTTTTCCAAAGTTGTTCGCAACATCTCCTCGGACAATGAGCCCGTGAAAATGATGACTTTTGTTTCTGGTAATTCCATGTGGAGCACCTTCAAAACATCGAGTCCACTGACCTCCGGAATACGCAGGTCCAGAATAATTAAATCCGGTCGTAGCTTGCGGCATTTTTCAATGGCGGTCGCCCCGTCCCGGGCATCACCCAGAAATTCTATTTCTTCAAGCTCACCCAGAAACTCTGCGAGCAATTCACAGACCAGGGCTTCGTCCTCAACTAGGAATAATTTCACTGCCATGTTAGTAAATGAGTTAGAAGACCTCATGCATAATGTCCATTCTCAATTGAGGGGAATCCTTAGATATCGTCCTCAAACTGGGTCTCAACCTGTTTGCGGTAGCGCAGGACTCGCTCCTCAATGAGATCGAGGGAAGTTTGAACAAGATGCCCCATGCGAGTGCATCGGAGGAAGCGCTTGTCCTTGTGGTGCTTGGCCAGTCCACGGCGTAGTTCGTCGATTTTTTCATCGGAGGAAATCTGGTCCTCGCACATACACTGGAGCAACCGCTTGACACGCGTTTCGGCAAGCTGGATACGCCGGAAAATGACCGATTGCTCTTCCTTCTGGTATTGCCTGGCGGTCTGCGGATTCAATTGCTGGACACAGAATTCCACCAACTTGTTATTGTCCTTGAAAAATTGTGGCAGATAAAACTTGAGCCGTCCGCTGTAGCTTTGCTGGTCAAAATCCATTGGGCGAATCTTGACCTGCACATCCTCGAAGTCCGGGGTTACCTCGACTACGAAATTGTAGGCCCGCATATCCCCGAGAAGGCGCAGAAAGCAACGCTCGTTGAATTTAACAAGTTCCTTGGCGAGGCGAATATTGTTCAAGTGCGGATCATCCAGCCATGTCTCGATAAAGACATCTCCCGGAATGCCCACAACGTGTTCCTCGACAAGAATATCCTCAGCAATGAAGTAGTGCATCCGGTTGGGCGACAACAGGTGTTCCAGCTCAAGTCCATAGATCCGCGACGCATCCGACTTCTTGATATAATAGTAATCCTGATTCTCGTTGTAGGAATTGACGACACGGATCCGGAAAGGATTGCTGTTGCCGAAGGTGCAGTAATCCACTCGGTCCACATAGAGGTGATCGACGAAGGAGGTGTCGCCCTCCGTTTTCAAAAGGGCGTAAATCGCAGTCAGGTGCTTGTTCAGTCGCCTCCAGACTTCCGGGCGGTAAATAACCGTCTGCCAGAGGGTATCTTCGCCATCAGCATCATAGAGTGGCATCGACTCAGCCCATTCAAGGAGCCTCGAATAGGAGACCGGTAATTCAAATTCCCGGCTGTACTGGCGAAGGTAGTCCCGCAGGCCCGGTCCGACCGGATACATGGGCTTTTTCTTGGTCGCAAAAGCGTCGAGAACTGGAATGGGGTCAGCCTGCATTTCCAGCATTAGAAGAATTCATCAATTCGGGTGCAATATGAATTGCATTGCGGCCTTCTTTTGCCCACATCATAAGGTTTATTGATAAATGAAGGTATGTGAACCAGAAGAAACGGAGCCTGACAGTAGATGCCCTCAGGGCCGGCATCATAGATGCATTTTACGCGGCAGGATGACTTTAAGCGGCTGCCAGACACCTAGTAGGGGGGTCGCTCCATGACCGGATTAGTCATTGCAATCCTACTCACTCTCGGGGTTTCCGCGATCTGTTCGCTTTTGGAGGCTTTTATTCTCAGCACGACCATGGCCGAGATCGAGGGTTTGAAAAAATCCCATCCCAAGGCAGGACAGTTACTGGAAATGTACAAGGTCGGCATTGATGAGACCAGCTCCGCCATCCTGACCTTGAACACCATCGCCAATACGGCGGGCGCAACGATTGTCGGGGCCCTTGCGGCACGGGTATTGGAAAGCACCTCCCTTGGCATTCTTTCAGGTGGGATGGTCCTCGGAATCCTCTTCTTTTCAGAAATTATCCCGAAAAACCTTGGAGTGGCCTATCGTAAAAACCTGCAAGTCTATCTGGTTTACCCGATCCTGGTAATCCGCTGGTCGATGAGCCCATTGTCGTATGTGGCCAAGAAAATGCTGACCCTGATCATGCCGACGGGGCAGCCGACGGAGGAGGAACAGGAGGAGGAAATCCGGCTTTTGGCTGAGCGAAGCGCTCAGAGCGGTGCCTTGAGTGATGATGAGCGCGATCTGATTTCCAACGCCCTCAGCTTGGACGATGTGTCGGTTGAATCGATCATGACGCCGAGAACTGTCGTAACCTTCCTCAAGGAGAGTCTGACCGTGGAGGAAGTTTGCAATGAATTCAAAAACATCCCCTTTGCACGCATTCCCATTTACAAGGAAACGATAGATGAAATTGCTGGAATTGTCCGGCGTCGTGATATCCTCGAGGCGAACGGGGAAGGTAAAGCGGAAATGACGCTTGAGGAACTGAAGGGGGATGCCCTTTTCATTCCAGAGACCGCATCCGGTCTGCAGGCCTTGCAGTTATTCATGAAAAAACACCAGCAAATCGGGGTTGTCGTGGATGAATACGGGTCAACCGTCGGTGTTATTACGATGGAAGACGTAGTTGAGCACTTGCTGGGCGATGAGATTTACGAGGAATCCGACATGGCAGTCGATATGCGCGAGTTGGCTAAAAAGCGGGCTGAGCGGATGCCAAGTGCCACTCCGAACTTACGCGAAGACTGATCAAGGCGATGGAGGAAAGCGGTCAGGTCAGCTACTGGGTCCACGATCTCGATCCTGTCATTATCCAGTTTACCGATACCCTTGCCGTACGCTGGTACGGATTAGCCTATGTGGCGGGATTTCTGGTCGCATTCGCCTTGCTTGGCTTGTACTGGAAGAAAGGTCGCTCACAGCTCAGCCCGCAGATGCTCGAATCCATGGGGATGACAATGATCCTCGGGGTGATGATTGGCGGACGGTTGGGATATTTTCTCCTGTACGAGTTTTCCACCTTCATCGCCAATCCGCTGGTTTTCTTCAAAGTCTGGGAAGGGGGAATGGCCAGCCACGGGGGATTTGCCGGAGTAGCAGTCGCTGCGCTTTTGACTGCGCGGAAGTTTAAGCTACATCTGCTGATGCTTGGGGATTTGGTTGCTTCGGTCTCGGCGGCAGGACTGTTCTTTGGGCGGGTCGCAAATTTCATCAATGGTGAGCTATGGGGCAAGGTCACAGACGTCTCGTGGGCGGTTATCTTTCCGGCAAGTGCTCCTGTTGGCTTGCCAGTGCAGCTGATCCCCCCGAGGCACCCATCGCAACTCTATGAGGCCCTCCTTGAAGGCCTCTTCCTGTTTATCTACATGCAGGCACGGTTCTGGATGGTCAAGGGGCGTGAAGACCCGACCAAGGTGGGCTCTCCATCTTCAAGGCCCGGCCACCTGACTGGAGAGTTTCTGGTCTTTTACAGCATCGGGCGGTGGATCGCAGAGCTCTTCCGGGAACCAGATGCTGCGCTCATCATGGGAATCAACCGAGGAAGTTTTTATTCCCTCTTTCTCCTGATAGCCGGGATTTTCTTCATTGCCTGGAGTCGCCGCTCAAAGTTGACAAACGGCCAAATTGGATAACCTTCCAACATATGGAAATAGTTGCCTACCTTAAACCAACCTGCGGATGGAGTACTGGTGTTCGCGCCATACTCAAGAAGTACAACCTCGAATACACCGACAAGGACATCATTAACAACGCGGAAAATTACGCGGAAATGGTGCAGAAGTCGGGTCAGCCCTTGTCACCGTGCGTCGTCGTGGATGGGGTGATGCTGGCCGATGTCAGTGGTGAAGAAGTTGAAAACTATCTTCTTTCCAACGGACTGGTCCAGCCCAGTGAAGGGGATGTGGATGTCCCCACGAATGCTCCTTGTACAGACGAAGAACACGCGCGGATGCAATCAAAGACGATCCGGTTCTTCTAGTCCTGGTTCGAGGTCACATTCAGCCGGATGAATTTCCGGGCTCCCGGCGTCATGGGACTGTTCAGACGAATCGTCACCGTTTCCACGCCGTTGACCGTATTTCTGGATTCCACAGTTCCAGCAACTGGGCTCCATGATGATGCTCCCAGCGTCTGGCTTGTTTCCACAACATAGACCAGATCGTCGACCGAATATCCACTTGCTCCGGATTCAATTCCTCCTGCAAGCCGGCGGTATTGAAAGGTGAGGTATTCCAGATCCTCAACAACAGTGGAAGACTGAATGGGCCGGTAGGCATTCCCGCCATCCGTTGGGAGCGTTCCGAAGGCCCGTTCCATTACGTTGGCAAGGCCGTCCCGGTCAAAATCAAATTCATCAGAGGCCACACCCTCATTGAGGGTTGTTTCGAAGTAGGTCAGACGCCACGATTCAGGCGGGCTCAAGCCTGGGGAGTTATTGATCGAGAAGGAAGCTGTATATTGGTCGGCAATACTTTCGCCACCTGTCAGGTCCAGATCCTGATCGACCAATTGACCATACGTATCAGCAACGGTTGGATTGAGGACCATTGAATAATTTCCATCCACTGATTGCTCGGGAAAATCAACGCGCAGTAGGGTTGAAGAGATCCATTCGAAACCACTCGAAGAGATTGAACCGTTTGGCCCGTCAAATTGTGAGATGTCTCCAAGGCTGAAGCTACCCGGATCCATCGGTTGGGAGTATTCAAAAAAGAGGGCTGATTGGCTCCCGCTTGATTCATCGTTGGGAGTATGACAAATGACAACTGGAGGTGGCGGGGCAACTGTCTGCGAAGGTGTGTTTACCAGAACTTCTATGTCATCAATGTTCCAACCAAATGATTCGCTTTGCCCGTCTGATTCGATGACAAAGCGAATTAAGAGGGATTCCTGATTCTCCGCGCTGGCGGGCAACGAGAAGCTTTGAAGGGCCCATCCCGTATCGACAATCTCCGTGCTGTTTTCCCAGATCGATGTCCATGACGTGCCATTCGTCGAGTACTCAACCCGGGCATAGTCTGCATGCCGTGAATTAGGCGAACCGTTCGCCTTTAGAGAGACCCCGAGCCAGCGCCGGAATTGCAGCTGGACCTGAGTTTTGCCGGTTGTGGCAATAGCGGGCAATGTGGCTTTACGTACAATCCCCGGTTCATACTGTCCGGACAGATTGTAACCTAGAACGGAATTTCCGGTGTAGGCTGAATTGGGTCCACCCAAGCCTCCTTGAGAGGGAACTCCCCAAGCCCAACCGGGATCGGTGGAAGCGCCCGGATTTGATGACATGTCCGCAGTGTACACGGTTGAGATACCGCCCGGTATTTCTTCCGTAATTTCAAAGATCAGGGCATACTGGTCTTCAAATGCTTCACCTGGTAAAAGGTCGCCGTCCTGATCGAGCGGATTACCATTTGTATCGAGAATTTCAGGACCCATGACCATTCGATAAAATCCGGTGGTGTCCAAAGCATTGAAGGAAATGGTGAGAACCGTATTCGAGGCGGACCAGGAAAATCCGGTTATCGACGAAGACAAATCCACTGCCTGGGGACCCGTAAAGCTGGCAACGTCGTCGGTAATCGTGAATGAGGCTGGGTCCATTGTCTCATTGAAGGTAATTGTCACCGAGGTCTGCGGACCTTCAAGCAGGTCACTCGCAGAAGGTGCCTGACCCGCTACAACAGGAAGAACTTCCCGGATTTCAAATATACCCGAATCAGACGTTCCCGTAACTCCGTCAACACTGACCCGCACAGTATAGCCAGAACCCTGTTCCAGGCCGGAGGGGACGGTCCACAAGGTCGAACTGTTGGCACCATCTAAATTTGAGACAATACTCTGCACAAATGAACCGTTTCGGTATAGATCCAGATCGACCGATTGGCCGGCGACCGTCCCGCCCCAAATGATTTCATAAAGAAGACCGGGTTGCCAGGTAGCGCCAAGGGCAGGGGAGGCGACAGACAAGTCCTGCGGAATCGTTCCAGAAATAAAATACATCCCGAGACTGCCATAACTGGTATATCCAGAAGGTGGATCGCCGAGGGGATTTCCTGAACCTGTTCCTTCAATGGAAATCGTATAAGCCCCTTGAGTTACACTGAGGTTCAGCGAGGCTGCGACTTCCGCTGTCGGATCGGCCACCGCGACTGTATTGCCGGCGCTGTCGAATAGAGTCAGTTTTAGGTCTAAGTTATTACCGCGGGCATATTGGGTTACTTCGGAGATGAACGGATCCACTGTAATGGAAAGAGGGCCGCCGCTTGTCTCAAAGGAAAAGAAATCCTTGTCGGTGGGAGTTTGGATAATTCCCTCATTTGAATCATCCCCGATAAAAAACTCAGTTGAAGGTGCCTCGATGGAGTTTCCGACAAGGCTGAGCGGAGTGGCACTGGCTCGAGTATCACCGACTACGTCAGGATCGCTTCCGACTTTTCCCGTAATGATATTGATGTCATCCTGAGTGTTATTGGCGTTCAGATAATCACCTTTGCTCCATGTAGTGACATTCTCATAGTATGAAGACCCCATAATCGGGGCCCACTCAGTCTCACCCGACCCATGGCCGGCATAATATTCAACTGTACTCGAACCATCATGGGCCAATCCCATATTATGACCCATCTCGTGGGAACCGGCTTCCGCCATAAAGTGCCCCACGTTGGGTCCAAGGTTGTCTGCATACACGAGGGCAGGGGAGTAATTGGATGCATAGAGGGAACTGCCGAACACATTCAACCAGGCAACGCCGCCTGCGCCTTTGGCGGGCATGGCTGTTCCGCTTTTATCCTCGTCGCGGGTGAAGAGGATCCACCCGATCGAATTGGAACCACCTGTCACATCCGGATCAAAGCTCGGGTCAGTTGTCACATTGACATTGAAGGGTGCGTAATCTTCGGAAATGCGCTGCCAGATTTCGCGAATGATGGCCTGCTCAGCATCGGAGAAGGTTGTGCTGTCACTATCCTTGGTCCAAATATATGTATCGTAGTCGGCACCGCTGTTGTAATTCGAGTTCCACAGCGTACCGGAGATCACGCCACCATTGAAATCCAAATAGATGGCATACGGGGCGCCTGGCTTTGAATGATAGACAGGTGGTTGGCTCACAGGCACGGAGGCCTCTGCGGTGAGGGCAAGGGCTTCTGATTGCTGGGGAGTAAACTCAAGGAAAACACTTTCTGAGGCATCTGAGTGATGAACGCCCGAGCAAGCGTAATGGAGGCTTCCACAGGATCCAACGCGGAGAGATGAAGAGTCCTGAATGGGGATTTCCAAGTCGTTGAATTGCCCGAGGGCCTTGGCGCGTGCCACTGTGTCGAGTTCAAGAAGCCCCTGGCGGAAAGTTGATTGGGGAATATCGGGGAGGAGCCGTCTGGCATTGGAGGCCGTGTTGGCGATCGCTTCCTTCTGACTAACCTGAGTAACTGAAGCAGATTCAGGTGTGGCGGATCCCCCGCGGGCCGATGTGTCCAAATTGGCAATTTCCGCGGATTGGGGCCCAATTAATTGCTTCTGAGGAAGCCGGGAATGACCAGATATGAAAATGGCCGCAGCAGCCATAGTGAGAGCTCCTCCAATAAGGGGGAATTTCCATGAATTTAGACGCATGCATATCTAAGTGTATGATGTTACAGCGCTGACAAGCCACACTCTCATTTTAACAAATAAAAACAAGTTTCTGACAATCATAGGGGGCAAAATCCACGACCCACTGGGCTGTTCCACTTATTTATGCCAATTCAGGCGGATTCCCAGGATTCTGACAGCAGTCGCAATTGTTCCACAGAGGTGACTGTTTCAAGCTCTCGACGCATGGACTTTGATCCCGGAAAATTCTTGGCGAAAGCCTTGAGGCGTGACCGCATCCAGTTGATCCGGTCGGATTGTGCCCTTTCCCGATGCTCGGTCAATTGCTCGCAATAGCGGATTATCACGTCCCAACGTTCAGCGATGTCAGGTGGTGGCAGCTCCTCACCTGTCTGAAGGGTGTGTTTGATTTCCCGGAAAATCCATGGATTGCCAAGGGCGGCCCGGCCGATCATAAGACCACGCACCTTGCCAGCTGTCTTGATCCGCCTCACATCCTCCGCCGTGCGCACGCTCCCATTTCCAATCACCGGGACAGAAACAGCATCTGCAACGGCATGGATTACCTCCCAATCTGCATCACCACTGTAACCTTGCTCCTTGGTTCTTCCGTGCACGGCAACGGCCTCGATGCCCACATCTTCAAGTCGCCTTGAATTCTCAACCGCGTTTACACTTGTAGCGTCCCAGCCAATACGAATTTTGGCAGTGACAGGAACGTCTTTTCCAACGGACTCGACAACTTCTGCGGCGACAGCCTGAAGCCGGCATGGGTCTTTCAAGAGGGATGATCCGGCAGCGTTGTCGACTACCTTGGGTGCGGGACAACCGTAGTTGATATCGATAAAATCGGGCTTCAGGCGATCGACAATCCTGCGTGATGCCTCTGCCATTTTTCCAGGTTCGCTGCCGAAAATCTGGACTCCCATCGGTCGCTGTTGCGGAGTAAAATCAACAATTTCCCAAGCGTCGCGTTCCCCGCGAGGGTCAAGGAATTTGTTCGCCATGACAAACTCGGTCACCATGACATCGGCTCCCTGCTCCTTGCACAACTCGCGGAAAATACGGTCCGTAAAGCCTGCCATCGGAGCGAGGTAAAGGGGAAACTTTCCCCCGTCAAACCAGGGAAGGCGGCTAACCGGTAAGCCTGTTTCAGCGGGCGGCATCAATGGTCAATGACTCAGTTCCTGAAGGAGGGTTTTGTATTCTCCAAATGGCCGCTGCAACTTGTCGATTAGACCGGCCCAGAAATTTGGGTCTTCTATGTCCTCGGCAAGGGTTTCGGAGACAACCTCCTCACAGCTCATCTGCCCAGAGAGGGCCAAAAACCTTTCGTAGGAATTGAGGGTTTCCGTGCCGCCTTGACGGAATTGTTCCATGAAAGCGGTACTCAACAGATAGCCAAAAGTGTAGGGATAATTGTAGAACTGCACCTGGTTAATATAGAAATGCAATTTGGAGGTCCAAAACCACGGGTCCTCTCCGCCAACCGATAGTGACTCACCGAACACTTTCCGCTGCATGTCTTTCATCAGCGAACAGAGCTCTCCCGGGGAGAGTGTCCCATTACGACGACGATGATAAACTTCCTCCTCGAATCGAAAACGCACCGGGATATCGAGCAGGAAGGCCAGCATGTGCTCAATCTCTGCATCAAGAATGATCAATTTGGTCAACTTATCGATTCGGGTATCTTTCAGGACGCCCTCTGTGAGCATGCGCTCAGCAAGGGTGGACGCCGTTTCAGCAAGTGTCATCGGGTAGCCTGCACAGAGCACCCGCGCGTCCTTGAGAATACGCGAATGCCATGCATGGCCTGCTTCGTGTGCAAGGGTGAGGACATCGTTCAAGGTGTCCTTGTAAGTCATGAAGATCCTCGATTCCCTTGTCATGAGAGAACCAGTACAAAACCCGCCCGGGCGCTTACCCATGCGAGGAGTAAAATCGACCCAGCTTTTGGAGATCAATTCGTCAAAGAAAGATCCCAGCGATGGATAGATTGTGTTAAAGGCATTGGAGACAAGCTCCACACCTTCATCCCACGTTGGGCCGGATCCTTCTCCCAATGGCAGCGGGGCCCGCAAGTCAGCATAGCTTGGATTATCAATTTTCAGGAATTTGGTCCGGAAGGTGAACACTTCCCTTACAAACGGCAGCCTGTCCTCAATGGCCCGCATGAGGGCCTGAAGCGTGGTGTGCTTGATGCGGGATTGCTCAAGCGAAGGCTGAAGGAAATTCCCGATACCACGGCGCTTGTTGAGTACATGCCGGGTTCCCGAAATTGAATTCAAGGCGCTCGCGTAAAGGTGCTGGTTGGCCTCGAAGGTTTTCACGGCGCCTTTGTATGCGGCGAGGCGTCTCTCCCGAAGCGGGTTGGAGAGAAGGCTGTTCAGTTGTGACATGGGAACATCCGTCTCACCGGTCTCCGGGTCTATGTAGGTAAAACTTAGGGTGCCCATGGTCGTGAAATAGAGACGGCTCCATGCGGAGATCCCATTCACGCCAAGGTCGGCCGTCAGCTCTTCAAGATCCGAACTCATGCGGTGCTTCGATTCCCTCCGGAATTCCTTTAACCGAAAGGCTGCCTCGGAGAGACGGTCACGATGGATCAAGGTGGAAAACTCCTCTTCAGACATCTGTCCGATTCCACGAATGATTTTATCATTGAGTTTGGCTGCTGTGGCCTGCATTTCGGAAAGCAGACTTTCCTCTTTCAGGTATGCTTCGTTCGTGGCGTCAGCCGCAGTGAGGCAGCTGATGTAACTGGAAAGATGTGAAAAGTTTGCCAGCATGTGCTCATAGTCGAGGAGAAAGGTTTCCCAATCACCGGAGCTAAAGGATGGTGCCTCGAGCAACTTCTGGGCAAGGGAATCCAGTTGCTCGAAGGAGTCTGCCAGATCCTGCTTGAAAATTGTGAAAACAGGGCTCCCGAACTGCGTGAAATAGCTTTTTAAACTCCAATCCATAAGAAGCAGATTGGCAGGAAAGAACGACCTTTCAACGGGAAAGTAAGAAATTGCTCAGCACCGCTGCCGTTGCTTCTGGAGCTTCCAGGTGGGGGGCATGTCCGCTCCCAGGAACAGCGATTGCCTCAAGGCCACTATGTTCACGCTGCATCGAGCGGGCAATTTGCTGAAATTTGTCGTCTTCCTGTCCAAAGAGGCAAAGTGCTGGGGGTAGCTTGGCAAGATCCGCCCAAAGGCTTGGCAGGACGCCGCTGCCAAGGGCGAGCAAGGTATTGCGGAGTCCAATTGGGTCATTCTGTCGACGCCGTGCAGCCAGTTCTGACTTGATCGGCTCGGGTAGTTGCGTCTGTGGTCGGATCAAATCCTGAGCCTCCCACTGATCACAGAAATCGTTTATGGAGGCGTCTGGTCCGGAGATGAGGAGACCATCTCTCTGGCGGCGCTTCGACCGCTCTTCCGCGTTATCGATGCCGGGATTCGCAGCGATCAGGACGGCCGGCATGGGCGTTGCCCATTTCAAATAATGCAGGCCGACCCGCGCCCCCATCGAATAGCCGAGAAGACAGACCTGATGTGGATCCGGCGCAAAACTGCGGGCTGCATCGATCAGGCTAAGCGCGTTGACAAGAAGATACGGATCCAGCGAATCGGGGCTTTGACTCCGACCGTGGCCCATGAAATCCACACAGACCCAGTTGAAGGAGTCCGCGCCAAGGCTTGACCGGAGTGGGAGAAAATCTTCACCAGATCCGGTAAATCCGTGCAGGGCAATGAGGGTTGGAGAGCCCTCTTTAGCAGCTGGATGGAAGGTTAGAGTAGCCTGCGACCCCGCCACAAGAACCTCGATCAAGCGAGCTCGCATGACCATGTCGCCTCCAGTCGCCCGAAGAGCGAAACTTATTCGTGAATGGTGATACTCTGAATCACCTGATCATCGACAGGGCGGTCATCCCGACCAGTCGGTGTCCGCTCAATCTTTTCCACAACTTCATACCCTTCAATGACTTCGCCAAAGATTGTATGGCGACCATCGAGCCATGGGGTGAGGGCAGTGGTAATGAAAAACTGGCTTCCGTTGGTGTTCGGACCGGCATTGGCCATCGCCAGAATGCCGCGCTTGTTGAAGCTCAGCTCGGGGGAGCATTCGTCCTCAAACGGCTTTCCCCATAGGGATTGCCCACCGCGGCCGGTCCCAGTGGGATCGCCGCCCTGAATCATGAACTCAGTTATGACACGGTGGAAAATAATGCCGTCGTAATAGCCCTTTTTGGCCAGTCCGAGGAAATTTTCGATCGTTTTTGGTGCATGTTGCGGGAACAGCTTGATCCGAATTGTTCCCTGATTGGTATTAATTCCAACCTCGCATTGCTTGTTGTCTGTATCAGCCATTTGAGGAAAATCCGGGAGAGCGAGCACTTTGTCAAGGCACAGGATTCTTCATGGCCAGATGCAAAGATTTCCCACGATAAGACCCTGAAGCGGATTGCAAACTGACCATAAATCCTAAAGTTACCTCCAAGATGAGTAAATCACCCACGAGTTTACCGGAAAATGCGCCCTTCGGGCAAAAGCAGAAAGAGGCCCTTAATTCGTTGATTTCAACATTGGATGCCTCGCAAACCGCTTGGTTGAGCGGTTTCTTGGCAGGTTTGGGACAAGAAAAAGGGGAGGGTGCCTCTGGGCATTCCAGTGAGACTTCCGCAGTCCCAATGACCATTCTGTACGGCTCGGAATCCGGAAACGCGGAAGGTTGCGCTGACGAGGCCGCCAACTTGGCCAAGAACGCGGGATTTAAGGTGTCCGTGTGCGATATGGCTGATTATGACCGCTCAAACCTCCCCAAAGAGGAAAATGTCCTCGTAATTGTCAGCACCTGGGGCGAGGGCGATCCACCGGAAGGCGCGGTTGATTTCCATGAGTATTTCATGAGCGATGCGGCCCCCAGATTTAAGCAGACAAACTTTGCGGTATTCGCATTGGGCGATACAAGCTACGCGGAGTTCTGCGAGTGCGGGAAGCAGTTTGACCGGCGCTTTTCCGAGCTCGGGGCAACGCGGATCTTGGATCGAGTGGACTCCGATGTGGACTACGAAGAACCGTTTTCGAAGTGGCTGGGGCTCGCTATTCCGAAATTTGTCGATGCGACCGGGGCCGGCCAAGCCGGCAAGGCACCATCTGTGGCGGTTATGGATAATTCCTCCATCGCCAAGGATGTGCCGGTCTTCGGTAAGAAGAATCCATTTCAAGCACCGTTGAAAACTTTTATCAACCTGAATGGAAGGGGATCCGCCAAGGAGACCTGCCATTTGGAATTTTCCCTCGAAGGGTCAGGGTTGAGCTACGAACCCGGTGATGTTGTCGGAGTTTTCCCGAGGAATTGTCCCGAAGTGGTTGAGGATTTCTTAAAGGTGACCGGGCTTCGGGCAGATGAGCAAGTTGAAGACGCGCAACAGGTCCTCAACGAGGTGCTGGCAACTCGCCACGATCTGACATCCTTGAACGCCTTGCTCCTGAAAAAGTATGCCCCAATCGCCAAGAACAAGCAATTGGATGCTTTTCTGCAGCCGGATAAGAAGGAAGACGTAAAGGAATGGCTCTGGGGACGGGAAATTCGCGACATGTTCCTTGAGTTTCCGCCAGAGAAGAAGTTGGACACGGCTCAGATCCTCGGGCTTTTGCGCAAGATGCCTCCTCGGCTTTATTCAATCGCCTCGAGTCTGCGGGCCCATCCGGACGAGGTTCACCTGACCGTTGGCTCAGTCGAGTATCAGGCCCATGACAGGCACCGTAAGGGGGTTTGCTCAACTTATCTGAATCAGAGAATCAAGCCCGGTGACACCGTTTCCCTGTACACTCATCACAACAAAAATTTCTTCCTGCCTGAAAATGGGGAGACCCCGATCATTATGATTGGTCCAGGTACTGGCATTGCTCCGTTCAGGGCCTTCGTTGAGGAAAGGGACGCCTTGGGACAAAAGGGCAAGAATTGGCTCTTTTTTGGCGATCAACACTTCAATACGGATTTCCTCTACCAGCTTGAATGGACTAACTATTTGAAAAAAGGCGTTCTCGATCGGCTCGATGTCGCTTTCTCACGCGACACCGACCATAAGATCTATGTCCAGCACCGGATGAAGGAAAAGGCCCGCGATATCTATGCCTGGATGCAGGAGGGGGCTTATTTTTACGTCTGCGGCGATGCCAACCGAATGGCCAAGGATGTTCATCAGGCACTCATCCAGATTTATGCCGAGGAGGGTGGACTCGCACTCGATGCCGCCGAGATTGCCGTTAAGGAACTCCAGAAATCCAAGCGCTATCAGCGCGATGTCTATTAAAGTTTCTCGTCGGAATACGACCTTTAATATTCTCGTTGGAGTTACGCCTTTAGAATTCTCGTTGGAGTTCCACCTTCAGGCGGTCTGGTGGACAGGGGACCGCCTGAAGGCGGGACTCCAGCTAATTAGTATTAACTCGTTCAGCCCCAGTTTATTACAAATTAGACATAATACATATTGTGCCTCAATCTACTGTGGAGCGGCTGGATAGAGGGAGACATTCCCTGTACCGGCCTTGGCGGAAATCAGGGCCCCGTTGTTATTCAGGACCAGATCGACCTCCTTTTGTGAGACGGACAGGAAATTGGCATTGGGAAAGTCAGCGCGGACCTCGCCGGAGTTGGTTGAGCCATTGAACTGGGCGTTGGCGGAGATGGGGAGAAAAATATCGATATTGCCGCTACCGGTTGAGACGGAGGACGGATCGGGATCATTCAAGGCGGTCTCAATGATGACGGATCCACTACCGGTATCTGCGGAAAAGGAACTGATCCGTCCGCGTGCCTGGATGTTCCCGGAGCCGGTATCGCCATAAAATTCTCCCTCAAGGTCCTGAACCATGATATTCCCGGAGCCGGTATCTCCGCGAAAAACTCCTGAGATCATCTTGACGGAGATATTCCCGGAACCGGTATCGGAATTCACCGAACCGGTCAGGTTTTCGCCTGTAATATTACCGGAACCGGTGTCGAGCGTGATCTCTCCTTCGACCCCGGCGACGAAAACATTCCCGGAGCCGGTATCGAGGACAAGATCGCAGGATTTCGGGCAAATCGCATAAACGACCACTGGTGGAGCTTTCCTGCCGACGAGCCAACCCCAGGAGGAATACCCTTTTTGATTGCGGACCTTTACTTGAACCCCGCTGTCGGATTCATCAATGTTGACCTCAATCTTGTCGAAAAGTGCATCAGCTTTTTCCTGATTTGAGGCCTTCACGGAGATTTTCACCTGAATTAAAGTGGAATCATCGTCCCCTGCCCGGACTTGGATATCCCCTGCCCTGGTATCGATGACCAATTCCCTACCGGATTGACTGACAAATTCCCGGGATATATCCCGCTCGAAAACCTTGGCGGAAACAGGTGGTAAAACAGAGGCAAAGACGACTAAGCCAATGCCGAATTGGAGTATTCTTCGTGTGTCGCTCATGAAGCCAGTTTGCAGACAAACTTCCCTCGGTAAAACCTTTTTTTAGGGATGGGTACCCCTGCTTAGGAGCACAGGAAAGCGTAAACAAGATTCACGATTCAGGGATAAGCTTCGTCAAGTGGATGTTGACTGTATTGTCGGAATCCCGGGAAATCTCAAAACTGCCGACGTAACTCTTCTTCCCGAGACTGACTGTCAATCTATAGGAGCCATAGAAACCGCGTAACCCGATTGAACCAGACTCATCAGTTGAGGTTCTCAGACGAGTTTTCCACTGCTGGTTAATAAGCTTATCGAGTACGCGGTAAACAGGTTTGGGCCGACAATCCCGATCCAGCAAGCCAGCGGGAGCCCCGCGCCAGGCAGCCCTGTCCGAAACAGACCACCAGATGATTGCCTCGACCTTGGGATAGCTGAAGGCCAATGTGTAAAAATCCCGCGTGTAATCAGCCTGATACTTTTCCCATTCGGGGCTACTATTGATGAACGGCAGGTCCTTGCCTTGTCGCCTTGCCTGATTGATGGACTCCTTGTAGGCCTTGATCTCCTTGTATGATTCGAAGGGTTCACAGCTAAGGACGCTGATCTCACTTAAATGTAGTGGTTTTTCAAATACGGAGAAACGCTTTAACATCTCATTCATCTCCTCCTCCTGGAGGACGGAATCTCGCGAATGCATGTGAGTTTGAATGCCTATGGCATCAAAAGGAACATCGTTACTGAGGCAGAATTCCACTTGGTCCCAATACTCGGGATCATTCCCATTGAAGTGATTCAGGATGAAATAACCATCAGGTTTCACCGAGCGGACTTCCTTCACGACAAGTGCAGTCATGGGTCCTGCACCGCCAGTTGATTCAACCCATCTTCGGGCACCCCAGTCCGGATCCACAAGTCTTATTCCAGGTGCCTCATTATACAGGTCCCACTGGTGTATTTCAGGATACAATCTAACCAGGCGACGGACGTGCTCCTTGATGTCTTTATCAATTTCAGAAACGGGGCGATTTGTGTCGCTGATCCATTTGGGAATAGCGTTATGCCACATCAGAGGATGCCCTCTCAGTGTCATTCCTTTGCTCTGGGCCCAGTCAATTGCATCACGGGTGTAGTCTTGAAGATTCCACTCCCCTCGCCTCCTTTCATGCAGCGACCAGTAAAAGCCAATAGTGGAATAGTTGAACAATCGGGCAAAGTTCACCTTGTACTCTTCAAGGACCCCTTGGCCATGAAGGGATCGAACTTGCGCCAGTGAGCCTCCAAAGTTGAAGGCATGCCGGGTCTGCTCAATTCCGACAGGAGTACCCTCAGGAAGGAATGATCCGTCAGGGAGACTGATGGTGAGTGTACAGGTTCCTTTTCGATATTGCTCAATACGCTGCTCTGCCTCCTTCAAATTCCATGCCTCATGTATCGGCATAGCTGATACTGTGAGCCCAGTTATCAGGCTTAGGATTTGAATGAGGCTTTTCATGAGTGATTTAAATTATTCTTCAATCAGGTATCCCAGAGAAGAAAGGAATCGATCCATCTCTGTCAGGGTTCTCAAGTAGTTGTCTCGATTTCCATAATTGAAGAAGCCGTGGGGTTCGCCCTCATAAAGGTGCAAATCGCAACGCCGCCCCTTCTCTTCCATCAGGCGCTTGTATTTCTTTGCTGTTTTTACCGGGATCAGCTTATCCGCGGTGCCGAGAAAAACGATAGTCGGTGGCGTGGCTTCGCTTATATTGTGAATGGGCGAAAACTCTTTCCAGTATTCCTTAACCCGATAATAGCCGTAGCCATTGGGGCCATTATCGAAGACGGGATTGAAAAGAATCAAGGCATCTGGGCGGGCGCTGATAGCTGAATCTTCGCCCTCTTCCTCAAATCCGCTTGCCATGGCGGCAGCGGCGGCGACTTGACCCCCTGCTGATCCACCCCCTGCGGCGATTCGATCAGGATCAATTCCGAGTTCCTTTGCCTGTTGCCGGATCCATCTGACAGCAGATTTACCATCCTTCACGCACTCGCGCGGGGTTGTCTTGTCTCGGGACTTTACGCGGTACTCGGCAGACATGGCGACCATGCCCTTGGAGGCCAAGTGCTGGCAATGCGCGTAGAACTGGCTGGGAGAACCGCCATTCCAACCACCGCCAAAGAAGAATACAATCGCCGGGCGCTTGTCTCCCTTCCTGTGCCCATGCGGATAAAAGACATGCAGGTTAAGGCTCGTTTCTCCAACCTTCTTGTATTCGATGACTTGATCGGCAGTGAAACCCTTGCTCTCAAGCGAAAATGCCTGAAAAAAGGCGCAGATGAATAAAATGTACAGATAGTGTCGAGTTGTTTTCAAAATGAACCTAGTTTGGAAAGTGAATGGTATTGCGCTAAAAATAAAGCGCAACTTCTCAAGTTGCGCTTTACTTTATAACCCTTCTCGAAACCCCTTAGAAAATCATAGACGCCGACGGCGGTACATAACAAGGCCGAGCGTCGCAAAGGCTGCCCAAAGGGCGAAAGTCGCCGGCTCGGGAACAGCGGTTAAAGTCATACTGTCAATTAGAACATAGTCGCCTGCTGTTCCGCCAACCGTTGGGTCCGTGGTTTGCCCGGCTCCCGCACCACCCCAGGAACCAATGGTGGGACTCTTAGCAAACACGCCAATCGCCGCAATCTCAGTCAGTCCGCTACCTGAAGTGATGACCTTGAATGCGCCTCCGTCACCATCGTTGGCTGAAGCGGTCCATGCTCCAGTGGTCAAATCGCCTGTAATCCTCAATATGCCGCCGTTGGCTTCGAATCGATTTACGGCATTATCAAAATCACCCCCATTGACTTGGGAAAATACAGTTCCAGTGCCTTGACTGAAAGCGCGAAAGCCACTTGTCCCCTGCGTATCAAACCCGATTTGCGCATTATCCGCACCCCCAGCGGTCGACTCCAATATGCGGAAGCCGATGCCCTTGGCAGCTGCAGAAGCGTTGCTGGGATCCCAGTTTTGGCGAAGATCCCACTTTGATAAATCAATTTCGAAGGTGTAAGTGGAATAATTGGCACTGGTGATTGCGCTAGAGAAAGCAAATGTCCGGAAAGCTCCTGAACCCGCCGCATCATCAACATCCTGCCATTTAAAAAATGATGTGTAGCCGAAGTTCAAAGCCCCGTTTTGCGTTTGCGGACCTCCGAAATTCCAACTGCCGCTCTCTGCGCCTGTCGTGGTCGCGACGTTTAAATTCGTCCCGTTGGCGTCAGCGAACTGCCAATCCCTGAGAACAAGTTGTGCGCTGAGGCTTGAAAACCCGAGGGTTAAGGCCAGTAATCCTATGGTAGTTTTAGTCATTGTTAGTTTTTGGGGTTATGGGAGTTGTTGGTCGGGAAAAATGGTAAATTTTGATCAATACCGGCGAGTGCCGCTAATGGCATTCGGAACTACTTTGCATATGGGGAACATACGGATTCTACTTGTTTATCCGGAAGATCACAATACACAGTATTGACATCTAAATCCTAAATTTTGAAACTGGCTGACTGCCGTGCTGAAAACCAAACATATCCTGCTCCTGTTGGAATGGTATGACTACCGGATTCATCGTGGTGTTGCCATGATCGCGCGGAAATATGGCTGGCAGCTGAATTGCCCCAAGGACATGGTTGCCAACGAAGGGTTTTTGAAGGACTGGCAGGGTGACGGGTGCATTGCTCTCCTCGAATGCAGGGATACTCTGGATTATTTTTGGAAGAACAATATCCCCTTGGTCGATCTCGGATTACACAGTTACAAGCGACCGGTTCCGCGAGTCGTGACCGATAACCGACAAATCGGTCGATTAGCGGCAGAACATTTCCGGGATCACGGCTACAGGGAAGTTTTCACCTTTGATCATGGAGGAAAAACCATGTTCAGGGAGCGCTTTGAAGGCTTAAGGGAGTTCATGGAGAGTGAAGGAGGAAAAGTCACCATGCTGGGATCCTCAAGGACAGTTAAGCCCGATATCATTGAAAAATTAAGTCAAGTTGTGGAACGGGAGGGAAAGCGACTAAAGGAAACGTCCGTGGGGCTTTTTGCTTACGAAGATACCATGGCATCCGAGATGATTTCCCTGTGCTTGCAGCAGGAGCTGAAAGTTCCTGAGAATATTGCCGTTCTGGGTGTTGATAACGACGACCTGATCAACAGCGGTCTGACAATTGGCCTCAGCAGTATCGACAGCGACCAGGAAGGCCTTGGGATGGCAGCAGGGGAACTTCTTCAATCTGTTTTCAGAGGGGAGAATTGCCCGAAAGACATCCTGGTCCATCGGCACCCTCCCAAAGGTGTTGTCACTCGTGGTAGTACCGATTGTTACGCGGTTAACAATGCGGTTGTAGCAAAGGCCCTGCACTGGATTCATAAAAACTTTTACATGGGGATACAAGCCATTGATGTGGCAAATGCTGTTGGCGTTAGCCAGCAAGGATTACAGAAAGCTTTTGCGAAAAGTTATACACGTTCACCCGGCGAGGAAATTCGCCAGCAGCGGATTCAAGCTGTTGCACATTTACTAGGCACTACCAATGCCAGCTTGGATGAAATAGCCGAAAACTGTGGTTACTACTCGGTGAATTCCCTGATAAATAATTTCAAGGCAGCCTACGGGACAACTCCAGGAAAGTACCGTCAGCTTAAGAGAGCAGAATACTTGATATGAATCCCTACCCTCTCATTTTGAACGATGAGCTTAGTTCGCTGGAATGACGGCAATTTTGAGATTTGCCGTCACAGGCGAATTTTGACCATCAGAGACACTGACAACAAACTCATTTGTGCCCAAATCTTCTGCCGAAGGAGTCCCTTCCACTTTGCCGTATTTTGAGTTTGTCATCGACAGCCAGTCTGGTCCGGAGAGCAAGGCATACTCCAAGGCATCCTCTTCCTTATCGGTAGCCGCCCAATTCACATAGGAGACATAATCCTCACCAACGGTTGCATCCTTTAGCTTGAAAGTGCCCCGCTTCCATTTTGGTGCTTGATTGACGGAGCCCTTCTCCTTCGCACTGATTTCCAGAAGTGGGTCTGAGTTTTTAACCTCTGTACGGTGAGCCTTGAGCACTGCGGACAACTTGGCCACTACCTCCTTGTATTCGGAATTCTCGGCCACGTTGATGTTTTGGTCCGGATCAATTGATTGGTCATACAGCATTCTGGCCCCTCCGCTCCATTCCGCGTAAAGAAATCTTTCTGTGCGGACAGCCTCCCCACCGTGGTACCTGGAAAAAGCGGCTCTCTTCAGCACAAGCTCATCATTTTTCAGGAGCGGCACTAGGCTCGTCCCTTGGAGGTGTCCCGGCATTTTCAGTCCGGCAAGTTCACAAAGGGTCGGGAAGATATCCACAAATTCGACAAGGGAGCTTGTCCGCTGTTCTTCTTTCATTCCGGGCGCGCTGATAATGAGCGGAGCATTCAGGGAGGTATCAAACAAGGCGTGCTTGCACCAGAGGGAATGCTCACCCAATTGCCAACCGTGGTCTCCCCACAGAATCACAATAGTATTTTCTCTCATTTCGAGCCGGTCCAGTTCAGCCAGAACCTGGCCAATCATCGCATCAGTATAAGAGACGGCTGCCCGATAGCCATGGATTAAGGTCCGGGCCAATTCATCTGGCAAGGGACCGGACTTCGGAATTCCCCCATACCCGTTCCGCAGCTCCTGCCATTGATGGATTGCCTGCCGTGGAGCTCCCTTTGGAGCGAAGGGATTATCAGCCAGTTCAATGCTTTCGTGATCATAGAGATCCCAATACTTCTTGGGTGCATTGAAGGGCAAATGTGGCTTTGTGTATCCTGCCGCGATAAAAAAAGGAGTTCCGTCCTTTTTGGCCTGTCGGAGGTCATCGATAATCCTGACCGTCATTTGTCCTGTGGGATACGCATTATCCGGGACATCCGCTGACTCGTATGCCGGCTGCTTTCCATTGGGCAGGTTGGCGTTTTCGGGGAGCAGGTATACCCTGAAATTCTTCGTACGGTCAATTTCGTCCCATGAGGGTTTGTTATCATCCCGGTTATGATAAATCTTCCCGTGGGATATTGTCTGGTATCCATACTTCTTGAGCCAACCCGGAAGGTCGACAATGCCAGGAGCATCCTCGTCAGCCCTTGAATGGTAAGTGACAAAACGATCCGGGGTCGGATAAAGGCCTGTCATCAGGCTGGCTCTGGAGGCTCCACAGACTGGCACTTGACAGTAGGCTTGGGAAAACAAGGTTCCCTGGCTGGCCAGACGGTCAATGTTCGGGCTGATGACTTCCTCAACTCCGTAAGCTCCAAGTTCAGGACGGAGATCATCGACTGCGATGAACAGAATATTTGGATGTTCAGATGTTTCAGCGCAGAGTCCGACATGCAACAGCATCAGTGCTCCAGCAAAAAATGGGAATGAAATTTTAGATAAGTGCATGGCTTGGTTTTTTGAGATATTAAAGTCGGAAAATGTGAAACTGCTGGATCAATAATGGTCCTGCATGTAGTCGGATGGTTTCAACCTTCCTTCAAGATGACCCGGGACATTCTTGAACCGGGTTGTCTTGTCCAATGGGTGAAGGGTGGGTTTCAGCAAGGGAAGGGGCTTGCCAAGTTCGATGAAATCGCCCTGCTCCCCCATCCATTGCAATAACTGAACCATCAACTGTTGCCTGAGTTCCTTGAATTCAGGCTTTTTACCGAGGTTGTCTTGCTCGAAGGGATCGGCTGAAAGATCGTACAGCTCAATAAACCGCCGCCAGTGGTCCTTTTGCGCACCCAGTTGGAGAAATTCATTGACGACGGTATTGTCACCATAGTTTTTCTCAAGGGCCTCAACGGCGTTGAAATTAATGGATAACTTATATCTGCCAGTTGTAATACTGCGGCCCGGAAAAACCCGTGTATCCTGAATATTCTGGTAGGTCTGAAGTCCGTAGACCGCTTCATGGATTGCATCCGCATCCCCTTTCACCAAGGGCAAAATACTTGTTCCGTCGAGGCTCTCATTTGCCTCCCCGCCTGCAATCTCTACCATTGTGGGAACAATATCCACGAAATGAACGAGGGCGTCGATCTCGCCCCCTGGTGATGCCTGGCCTTTCCATCTCATTATCAAGGGAACGCGAAGGCCACGGTCAAAAGTTGTGTACTTTCCATCTATTCCATGATCAGAGGCGTAAAAGAAAACATCGTTCTCCCAATTGCCCGTTCCCTTGAGCATTTCCACAAGCTGGCCAAGCTGCTGGTCATCTTTCCGGATGTTTTCATAGTAACCGGCAGTCCGTTTACGGGCTCTGAAGTTGTTGGATTGATATGGCTTCGGACTGAATTCTGACTCATCAAGGGCTGGCATGTCCGGATATGGGCCATGGGGAAACTCAGAGGCGAAGAAAACACAGGCTGGACCTTCCTTTGTTCGAAGAAACTCCTCAACCTTTTCCAATGGTAATCGTCCACCCTTTTCTCCCCTGACGGGGACAGTCGGCCAATGATGCGACCAGTCAAATACTGAATTCGGATTGACATGGCTTTTCCCAGCCAGAATCACCGTGTATCCAAGGTCCTTGAGATACTGGGCAACGCTGCGGATGTCATTCCGCGAGCGAATGTGATTCATGTAGCAACCGTTCCTGAGTGGGTAGAGTCCGGTATACAGGCTGTTTCGACTCGGTGAACAGATGGCCATGCTGGTGTATGCCCGCGTAAACAGAAGGCTCTCGTTAACCAGCTTGTCCACATTCGGTGTACTGACTTTGTCATTACCCGCGAAACCGTAATCCCAGTAATTCTGATCATCAGCCAGATAAAAGAATAGATCCGGGCGGATGACATTCGTTGACGCTTGCTCTTCCAGCAAGTGGGGTGATACAGGTTCCTCAATGGCGGAATGCTCCTCCAAGTAGGCCGAAGGGTTGATGACCGCTGAGTAAGCTGATTTGGCCCGCCCTTCCCTGTTTATTAAGCCTGCGTAGTCAGTCCTGCGATCGACTGGCCAGTAATTTCTCCAATTGTCGGCATCGTAAATCCCCCAAAAAGTCACGCGTTCTAAATCACCCGCATATTCCTGGTAGAGACTCATTAAGTTGGCATATTTAATCCCCTGGTAGATTTCGAGCTCTCCTGGCAATCCCCCGGAATAGCGGTCGGACTTGTCCCCCATGTCGAATACACTCATGTCGATTTCGGAGACCGATACCTTCAAGCCCATATTACTGACGGCCTTAATGCTCTTCGCCAATTCTTCAAGCTCTGGATAGTACAGGTTGTAATGCGACTGGAAGCCGACTGTATCTACCTGAATACCCTTTTCCAGAAGACCCGAAATCAAGCGGACAAGTTTTTTCCGCTTTGGTGGATCAGGCAATGAATAATCGTTGTAGCTCAGCAAGGCGCCTGTTCCTGCTTCCATTGCGTACAGAAAGGCCTTCTCAATGAAGTCTTCTCCAACAATCTCCAGCCACTTTGATGGATAAAGGAAAACATCCTCCTCATCAGAAATAGCCTCGTTCACGACATCCCAACCATAAATTACATCCTTGTAGCGATTCATCACGGTGTGGATATGCTCCCGCATTCGCTTCAGTACCAATTCCCGGGAGGCTGTGGAGTCGCCATCCTTGAATATCCATTCGGGAGTCTGGTGATGCCAGACGAGGACGTGTCCCCAGAGCTTGTACCCGTTTGCGCGCGCAAATTCAGCCACTTTATCAGCCTGAACAAAATCATACCGGTCCTCTTCCGGATGGATGGCGTCCCATTTGAAGCAATTTTCCGCTGTCAGGATGGAAAAGTTATTTTTGATCAATGAAAGTCTCTCAGGATCAGCTTCCATTACTTCGCGATAACTGATCGCTGTTCCGACTGGGAAGTAATCCGCATAGGTTTTCTTAATGGAACCCGATACGTTGAAATCCTTTTTTGCGATGGACTGGCGTACATCCTCCAATTGGCTCTTCATTGCCTCCACTACACCGGCATATTCCGGCGATTCAGAAACATTCAAGTTTTCGGCAGGATCGTTTTCATGGTCGTACAACATTCGTCCATAAAGTTCACCGGATTGGTTGATCCACTCAGTATAGATGTGTTGATCACTAATAATGGATTCACCCCAATGGTACCGGCTGTAAGCATACTCCTTGAATTGGTTGTCCGGTTCCCTGAGTTCGGAAACAAAGCTCTTTCCATCCAGATGTCCCGGAATGGGCAGATCCGCCAATTCGCACAAGGTCGGATAGATATCAATAAACTCGGTAATGGCGGAAGTTTTAACGCCGCCTTTGATACCCGGCGCCTTGACAATCAGCGGAGCGTTCATCGTGCGGTCAAAATTGGCATGTTTGCACCAGAGACCGTGTTCACCCAGATGATAGCCGTGATCTCCCCAGAGGACAACAATCGTGTTTTCCGCCAGGCCGGTCTCTTCAAGCGTATCAAGCAGCTTGTTGATTTGGGCATCAGAGTATGAAACAGCTGCAAAGTATCCGTGAATAAGTCGGCGGGCCAACTCATCAGAAATCGGACCGTCCTGCGGGATATCGCCATACATGTCACGAAGCTCACCAAAGCGATGCATTGCCGCATCAGGTGAGTCCTTGGGTTGGTAGGGATTATCGGCGAGTTCAATATCCTCGGGATTGTATAAATCCCAATACTTCTTCGGTGCATTGAAGGGCAGATGTGGTTTCCAGAATCCTACTCCAAGAAAAAACGGCTCACCAGATTTTGCAAAACGCTTTAGATCCTCGATTGCCTTGTCGGCCAACATTCCGTCTGGGTACATGTTGTCATCGACATCCGCATTCTCCGTGGCGGGACCAATGATCTGGTTCGGGTTTTCAGCAGTTTGGTTGGCAAGGATCATTGTCTTGGATTCTTCCGTGAGGTAGCCCTGCCATCCAATCCCTTTGCTCGGCGGGCCCCATGGACGCTCAGACCATGCGACAAGGTCGTCATCCGTATGGTGATAGATTTTCCCATTGGAGATTGTCGTGTACCCATGGTCCTTGAACCATTTGGCGACGCTCGGTACTTCGGGTAAATCCCTATCCTTGCGCGTATAGTAATTGAAAAACCGATCTGCAGTCGGGCGAACGCCT
Organism: Oceanipulchritudo coccoides; assembly: GCF_010500615.1. Lineage (NCBI taxonomy): Bacteria > Pseudomonadati > Verrucomicrobiota > Opitutia > Puniceicoccales > Oceanipulchritudinaceae > Oceanipulchritudo > Oceanipulchritudo coccoides. The sequence goes on along the minus strand of NZ_JAAGNX010000001.1, from coordinate 1,416,046 downwards.
GTCATCAAGCTGGCTCTTGATGCCCCACAGACGGGGACGCTGCAATACGCGCGCGAGAATACGACCGATTCATCCGCAAGGCGGCTCAGTCCGGGCGTCTTCATCTGGTTCTGTCCATAGACAGTCGATTGCAAGCGTAAGTCATCAACTGCAATGAACAGAATGTTTGGTCGTTCCCCCGCAAAACCGGAAATGGCGGCGAAAGAGGAGATTAATAATAAGGTCAGGGGAAGTAGTTTCATAAATCCTGCTAGTTATATAGATTCAAATTCGGTCCGGTTGTTCACTTTCCGACACTTGGATGGAACCGGTTGTTCTGGAGATCGATCAGGATTTGTTCGTATCGCTCACCAGTCAGCTTATAAAAAAGCAAGCTCAAGAGGCACAAAACTGAACACAGTCCAGGAAATATATTGAATAGCCAACGGATGCCTTCCGCCGCCTGCGCCGTTAGTTCGGTATTGGCAACGTATCCGGTCAGGGAAAGAACATAGGCCGCGAAAGCACCTGCCAAAGCCATACCAACTTTTTGCGAAAAAGAGAAGAAGGCGATGGGTATTCCCTCGGAGCGGAAACCCGTTTTCCAGTGACCATACTCCACCGTGTCCGGGACCATCCCCCACTGGGTGACCGAACAGGCCATTTGCCCGACAGTCCCCAATGCCGATACGACAAACAGCAACCAAATCATTGAATCCGGAACAAAGTAACGACCAAGGGCGAAGACGGCTACGACGAAGCTTCCCAAAATAAACGCCTGTCGTTTCCCGATCCATTTGGTGAGCATCGGGGCAAGGATAACTCCCAGCAGGTTGAAGGGAATCATGACGAAGAAAAAGATCGGCTGAAGGCCGGCATCACCTAGTATGTATTTGAAAAAGTACAGAGCTACTGCATTTCCAATGACCCAGACACCGGTGTTCAGGATCATGGCCAGGCCTAAAATGAGCAAGGCGTCGTTCTTCCGGATAATGGTGATGATGTCCTTGAGGTGATAGCGTTCTTTTGGCACTTCAACCCGCTCTTGGGAGAATCGGAATGCGAGCCAAATCAGGAGGGTCGAGGCAATGGCAAAGATAATGGACACCAAAGAGAAGCCGGTTTGTTCGCTTGAAAAAGCGGCAACCATGGGGCGGACCCCGACCGCGATGATACTCATGCCGATGATCACCGCAAAAAACATCCGAAAGGAGGCAATGACGGACCGCTCCTGCTGGTCTTGTGTCATTACCGCGGCGATCGAGGAGTATGGCAGCCCAAGCGCCGTGAAGACCATTCCATGAAGGAGATAAGTAACATAAGCATAGACCACTTTTGCCTCCACGGAAATCTCTGGCGTAAAGAAACAGGCGACCAACATTAGATTCAACGGAATGGCCATGAAAAGCAGGTACGGGCGAAACCGTCCCCACCGGGATTTGGTATGGTCAGCGATATACCCCATGATCGGGTCATTAACCGCATCCCATATTCGCGCCACCAGGAAAAGCCCCGCTACATGCCCGGGAGAGATTCCAAAGACATCGGTGTAGAAATAAGCCAGATAGAAACCGATCATCTGGAAATTGAGGTTGATCCCCAAGTCCCCGAGTGAGTATCCAAAGATGCGGGATTTTGAAAGTGGAGGTAGTGAAGTGCTCATGTAAGTTTCTGGTTAGCGGGTGGTATTGATTACTTGAAAAAATTCCTTGCGAAGGGTTTGAACCACTGGCGCGTATTGCGGGCGGCTAGCGAGGTTGTACCATTCGTTGGGGTCAGTCAGATGATCGTACAGTTCCTCTTCACCGTTCCTTGTCAGGACATAGCGATAGCGCTCGCTGCGGATCGAATAGTGCTGGTCCTCCGGCGCCCCCGGTTCGTTGATCTCAAGTGGCTTATTTGAGGACAATGCGGTTATGGCTATCGGTGGACCCTCCCATTTATTTGCAGAGGGATTTTCCAGCAACCCCCTCATGGTGAATCCATCGAGAGACTTTCCATTCTTCCTTGCGTTCGGTTCCTGATCCAACTGCCCATAATCAACCAGTGTCGGATAAAGGTCTATCAAAGATACCGGCGCTGTGCAAACGGCATCAACAGCAATATCGGGACCAGCAATTACCATCGGAACACGGGTACTCTCTTCCCAAACAGAGTTTTTGAACAAATGCGATTTCTCTCCCATGTGGTATCCGTGGTCGCTTGTGAATATGACGATGGTGTTATCCGCATACGCACTCTCGTCCAATGCGTCGAGCACGCGACCCAATTGGTCATCAACAAAAGTGACGCAGGCCAGGTATGCCTGTGTCCATGCTTTCAGGTTTTCCAGACCCCCATTGTTAATGACATGGCTGAATTTTTCAAAACCGTAGCCCTCCGTTCCAATATCCTTCTTCGTGCTGAATGTCGGGGCACAATCCTCCAAATCATCCTTAAGCATCGGGGTCAATTGAAGCTCATCCAATGGGTACAGATCAAAGTAGTTTTCTGGAACATGCCTCGGGGAATGCGGCCGGTTAAATCCGATTGCCAGCATGAACGGTTTGTCGTGCTTTTGCTGCAAGAGCTCGATGGCATAATCCGCACAGCGTTCATCGGGCATTAAATCCCGGTCATCCGGACCTTCGTACCGGTACTCGTCTTCCCAACTGAATTTATATTTCCAGTAACCGGTACCACCGTATTCAGCGGATATATCCCGGATGGCTCCGAAACCAGAGTCCCACCCCACCCCTTTCATTCCCGAAGGCATGTCGGGATGGGTGTTCCCCCGGCCGGGATACTCATGTTTATCACCCGCTGGATAGGGCCCCATGCTGGGCTCAACCTTAAAGCCGGTATTCCCATCAAGGTCCTTGAAAATATCCCAGTCCTCGTGGCCGTTGTGATGAATTTTACCACTCGCGAAGACTTTGTATCCCTCGTTAGTGAGGTGCTCAAACAGCGTGACAGTCTCCTTCATGACGGGGTTTTTCCGCCATGGGTTCTGTTGCTGCTTGTAGCCAAAATTTCCTGTCGTGTGTGGATAAAGACCACTCCAGAGACTGGCCCTTGAAGGCCCGCAGATCGGAACATTACACTGGGCGTTAACGAACTTCACCCCTTTTCTAGCCAAACGGTCCATGTTTGGCGTGATTGCCTGTGGGTGCCCGCCAAATCCCTCAACGGAATCATTCAGGTCATCGCAGATGATAAAAATGACATTTGGAACATCCCCTCCCTTCTTCCCCGCCGCCACTTGTGTGGACAGGAATAGAATGAAAACAAAGACCAATGCTGACGTGCTGATTTTCATACGAAACAGTCGCGGACAGGTTCATAACCGGCCGGACCCATCGAATGTAATGGAATCCGGGAGTTTAGCTTCATGTTTGATTGTCCGATTAAAACCTGAAGGAGGTGGTCAGGGAAGCTTCACGGCCTTCAACGGGTCGTAGAGCATAGATTTCTCCTGTTATCGAATTGGCCGACTGCACTGAGAAATCATCGTTATCGAGGACATTGCTAATGTTCAGGCGGATATTCATGATGACTCCATTGGAAAACTTTTTCCAATATCCGAGATTCATTCCAAGGATATAGTTGGGGTCATCATAAACGTAAGCTCCGGTAAAGCCGGTCTGGGGGTCAATGATAGCCTGGATGGCCTTCTTGCTTGAGTAACGCAAATTTCCACCAATGGAAATCCCCTTCAATGGCCCTTTTCGGAAACTGTAATTGGTCACCAGTGTGTAGCGCCATTTGCTCGAACGGATTGCCAGCGTTCCTTCCCTTGAGAACTTGTCATTGGCAATTTCCTGCCTTGTATCAGCGAAGAACTCCGAAATTGTCCGGTCGTAGTCAGGAATGTCCCAATCATCCAAACCAGTTGAAATGAAGGCAGCCTCAATCGGGAGAAGAAATTCCTGGAAATGCCGGAAGCTTCTGTTCAGAACGTTCGATTCCTTGTTCTCCATTTTTTGTCCCCGGAAGGAAATACGCCAGTTTGGCTTGGGATTATATGTGATTTCCCAATCCATTCCTTCCGCCTCGTTATCAAAGGTATCGATCGGGTCAGCTATTTCCACCTGTGCGGCTCCGTAATTCAAGTCAGGAAATCCAGCGGGTTGATCGGTCCCTTCCTGGACTTCAATGAGTGCGTCCAGAAGGTTGTTTGTGGGATCAGGAAACTGGGCTCCAACATTCCCACCAATAATATTGAACAAGGGAATATTCAATTGGGTGGATTCAAAGACTGAAAAGCTTCCAACTAATTTGCCATCAAGGAGTTCAAAGCGAACGCCGGCATCCCAACCCTCGCCCGTTGACGAGGATATCGTTTCACCAAATACATCCTGTCGGCTGCTTCCTGGAGACAGGACCTCTGATTCATTGTAGAATAAATCAATGAAAGGTGTGATCCGATAAACGACACCCCATGTCAAAGTTGTGTCATCGAATGTTGATGCTCTCTCATATGGTAGTGTCCTCCAGTCCGGAAAAACACCACGGACTTTAGAGGCATTCATTTCTGATTGTATCAACTGGGTCGATACTTGGTCGTCTTTCCGAAGACCCCAGAATGGGACAAGGCGTTCCCTGATGTTACCAAATCCAGGCGCTGGGAAGAAGCTCTGCATGGAGAAGACCCATGAGTCGGTTTCCGTCTCCCCACGGCTCACCCGGAAATTGGCGAGTTCAGTTGCAAACCGATCCCCCGCTTCACTCTGCACGCTGGAAGGATCAACAAGACCGCTGATTGAGGAATAGGCATCCCTGCCTGGATTCGCCATCCCCTGCCAGACATTGCCATACCCGGTGAAAAGATAACTCCTGCGGACGGTGCGATTGCCGAAATTGGTCAAATCACTTTGAAATGCCCCAGGACGGTCAGTCAGAAGATTGACTTCAAGAAGGTCATTGAGCCCCAGAAGGTCACGCGAACTTTCCAAAAGAACACCAAAGCGATGGCGACCCAACCAGTCAGCCGTATCGCGAAGATCCAATTCATATCCGACAGTCAGTCTTCCGACTTCAATCTCACGATACTGTTGCTGGACCCGCGGGGTTCCCTGTGTAAAGACCTTGCCGACATTTGGATTGGAGTCCCCATTGGGTAGAAACTCCAAGACATCGACATACAGGTCTTGCCCACCGTTGCTTCGGTTCCAGTCACGGTCGACACTTTGTTGATACCAGGCAATTTCCGTGAAGAGTTTATCGAAGAAGGTCTGCTCGACAAAGACAGCATGGGAATCAGAGTCCAGCGTATATCCCCAAGCGGCACCTTGATAGGATAAATCAGTCGGAATAGGTATATCCGTGCCGGGGATGGTTGCTCTGCTTAAGGGAGTGCCGATTCGATAGCGCTGATTGTTGTCGGAGCGAGATTGCATGCTGGCGGGCCTGTTACCATATGTGAAAGTGGGAACATTCACTTCAGAGCCGCTAATTACGGGCGCTATCGTGAAAGCATTGGGAATTCGGGTCATCCCGGCAGGCCATCTTAATGCGGCAGGAACCTGGTCTGGGGAATCATATGTTGGCGAACCCGCATCCTGCCAGGCTGTGATGTTGTCCCATGGCAAATTCCATGCCCGTGTAGTCGTGACCTGAGAAACATCTTCAAACTGATAGCGAACGCTCAGGTCATAATTTTTGGTATCAGCTATCTTGGCGTTAAGGGCGATGTAGAACCGCTTGTCCCGGTCGGACATGGGTTCGATAAAGCCCTTTCTGTCTTCTGTCATTCCGGCAATACGGATTGCCAGACGGTCTTCGATGACAACCTGATTCCAATCCCCGGCAAAGCGCCAGCTGTCGAGGGTATCCACCCGGTTTTCCACCCACCCAAAATTCTTCCTCAACTCAGCGTTTTTCGTTGTCGCGACATAGGTGCCGCCAGGATTGCCGATTCCGAAGAGAATCGCGTTGGGGCCGCGATTAATCTCAATGCGATCAATATTATAGCGGTCCGTCGTGGTCCGCGTGGGGAAAAAGTTCACGTTTGTATTTGTCTGCTGGAACCCCCTGATCCGTGATGAAACCGGATTGTTGTTCAGGGAGTTGTAAGGCCGCGGATCATCATCCACGGCAGGAACAAAGGACAAGGCGTCGTTTATATCGGTGGCATCAATATCCTCCAGGAATTCCATCGTAAGGACAGTGACGGGTGACGGGGCATCCTTCAGGTCGGTGGCAAGGCGTGTGCCAGCCAGCGTTTGTGAAGCGAGGTAACCGGTATCCTTTGAGGCATCGACGACGAATGGAGATAAATTAAAAACATCATCGGCTTCTGCTTTTTCGTCCTGACCGAAAAGAACAAACGCAGAGGAAGCGAACAATCCTGTTATGAGGTATTTGGTTTTCATATGTTTTAGTATTGGAGTTTGGTAATTGGGTAATTACGGCAGTGAAAGTTCTTGGTACTTGAAATACTTGAAATCGGCTGGATTGCCTGACCGTACAAAGTCTTGGGCACACATACCCACAAACGCTCCTGTAAAGCCCAAGTGATTAAAGTCATCGGATAAGATTGTGCTCTCAAGGACCGGTCCAATGGGTGTCCAGCTTTCCCCGTCGAGGGAAAAATAAAATTGGAGTTCAGTTTGCTCGATTCGAACCCTTAGGTGGACAGATCCGTCCGATGGAACCGGCACATCTTCGGAAAGAATTTCACCACTTGGTCCGGCAACAGTCTGAATGATGTTTAATGAGCGGCCGACTTTTTCGTCATGGCTTAATCGAAGGTAATAGTGGTTCTCTGTATCATAATAGGCGATAAGCCCTGCCATTTGGTTGAATCCTTCCGGCTTGAAGTCAACTTCGGTGGAGGCCTCAATAGTAAAGGCCTGTACCCGCCGGGCGATCAGACTTTGGCGAAACTGGCTCGTGGTCGGTTCAAACCCCTTCAGCCTTAGCCACCCGGGACGCTCCGTAAGGCTGCACCAGTCCTCGGTGATAGGCTGGCGAAGGGATTGAAAATGGATATCAAGCGCGCTGGGAGAAAATTCGCCATCCCAAACATCTTCAGTCCCATCTGAATGATCCAGATTCAAAGGCCCCGTCACTTCCACTTGTGGAGAAGATCCGCCGCTCTCAAGATAAATCCAGCCATCATCCTTCCAGTTGCACTTTTGCAGGGCTGTCTCCCGGCCCAGGATGCAATGTCGCCCGTCGACTGGACGACCACACAAATGAGCCAGGTACCACTCGCCTTCCGGAGTTTCGACAAGGGATCCGTGCCCCGCTTTCTGGAGGTTCAGTTCCGGCTTTCCGTAGGAAGTCAATAATGGGTTTTCCGGGTGAATTTCGTAGGGGCCTTCAATCTGTCGCGAACGACAAAGGCTCACAGCATGTTGGTACTGCGTTCCTCCTTCAGCTGTCAAAAGGTAATAGTAACCATTGAGTCGATACAAATGCGGACCTTCCACGAGGCCAATTTCCGTGCCCTTGAAGATTTTTTGGACAGGGCCAATCAGCTTCTTCTCAGCGGGCGAAAATTCCTGCAAAAGAATGCCACTGAAACGATCCCGACCCTTCCGGTGATCCCACTCCATGCTTACCAACCACTTGCGGCCGTCCTCATCATGAAAAAGTGAGGGGTCAAACCCGGTGGAATTCAGGTAGATTGGTTCTGACCAGGGCCCATCAATAGCCGGTGCCGTGACCAGGAAATTGTCGACCACCTTATAGGGATCTTCTTTCCATCTCCTCACATTCGAATAAATCAAATGGAATTTTCCATCGCAATGGCTCAAACAAGGAGCCCAAACCCCGCCCGAATCAGGATTGCCCAACATGTCCAGTTGGCTTCTGCGCGTGAGAGGACGGGTTATCAGCCTCCAGTTGGCCAGATCACGGGAGTGATGGATCTGTACTCCCGGAAACCATTCGAAAGTTGAAGTCGCGATGTAGTAGTCTTTTCCTACCCTGAGAATCGATGGGTCCGGATTAAATCCCCGCAGGATGGGATTTTGAATTGTCCCTGTTTCAGTGCCTTTCTGTGCCCCTATCATATCTACATTAATCCTTTAATGAATTGGTAAAAAAAATCAGATGGTATTCCCCTGGATCAGCGAGGGAACAAATCTTACGCTTGGTAGCTTACCAGCATCCCCCTTGATCCGGTTGACGGCCATTCGACCGAGCGTCAGACCCATTTCGTAAGCGGGAATCTGCATTGTGGTCAAGGCGCGCCAAGAGGAAAGGGAAGCATAATCACCATTAAACCCTGCGAGACCAATATCGTCTGGTATCCGAATGCCTTTATCATAGCACTTGCGGGCAATACAATTGGCAAAGTCGTCATCATAGGCGATAATCGCATCGAATTCTTTAAGCTGTTCCCACTGCTCATCAGTCAGGTTAACTTCCCTTCCAAGCACAGCAGGTGATTCAACCGTAACAACTGTCGGGTTCAGTCCATTTGCAGACATGGTCTGCCGGTATCCAGTTTCCCGATCGAGGGCGCTGTGGTGCATTTTCTCAATTACCGGTTCCCCCTTGATGTAACGGTGGGCAAAAGCGATTTTTCTATAACCCTTTGAGATAACATGGTTTGTTAGAACCTTTGAAGCTTCAATTTCCCCGACAAAGACTGAATCAAATTCGTGTCGATCATTCAGGTAAAGAAAGGGAAAGTCCCTGTCGGCATACAGGTCGTGGAGTTTCGACGCCAACTCACTATAGCTTTCAACGATCAGGCCATCGAGGTGAAATTCACTAAAGGCCTTGGGGATTTCCTCGCTTGCCTGGTCCACCCCTGCAGAGACGCGAATGAGGGTGAGCCGGAAATCACTCTCTTCCAGGGCATCATGTACACCGTGCTGATATCCGTATGGAGTGTAGACAAGGTTAAGTGACTTGGAAGAAAAGTACCCAATTGAGCCAAAACGTTGTGAGCGAATGGAGCGGGCGCCCGTATGTGGCCTGTAATTGAGTTTTTTTGCTGTTTCCCGGATTAATTGGATCTTGGTCTCCTGAAGCTTTATATTGGAGTTTTCCTTGGGCCGCAGCGCTTGGGAAACTGCCGCGGTACTCACACCCGCAGCTTCAGCCACATCCTTGATGGTCGTCCTTTTTGAATTGGATTTTCTCATGATGTTTAAGTTGTACTACAGGCCAGAACCAGAGCTCAAGGATTCGCCTGAACATTCAACCGGATAAACCCCTTGGCTTCCGTGGTGTTAAGCGTGGCATCCGTCCGTCCGGTTTCAGTATTGTTGTTTATGGTTAATCCGCTTGTGGACCAGGTCGACAAATCAAAACTCTTCTCAGGGTAGCCTGTATAGTCTGGCCGAATCACTGGAGATGGATAACCAAGTGTAATTTCCAGAGAGCCGCCTCCATTGCTCGCCCCAAACGATAAAGGTTTGTCATCCCATACCACTGGAGACAAGCCGAGGAAGTATTCAACGGATGTTGGTAGACCATCTCCGTCATAATCCAAATTGTCCGCCAATAGGGCCGACTCTGTTCCCAATGGAAAATAGACAGATTTCCAATTTGCGATCGGAGTAACTTGAACTGGATCACCGACATACTGGGCAATGATGGAATCCTCCCACCGGGCACCCTCCATGACTGGCCTGAAAGCAGCGACTTGCAGAGCATAAGCTGAATCGCCAATCAAGTTGACTGGCTCGTCCGGGGCGTTGCCATAATCATAGAACTCCTCATCTACTGGAGTAGACCCTGTGGTACTCGCGTCAATGAGGGAACCACGAGGGAACCACGAGGTCAGCCGGTACTGGTCAGTCCTCATGGAATAACCCATGTAGAGCGAACCGGGATTCCGGTGATACTGGCTGAAAGCCGCCTTGCGCCAGGGTCGATTGCTGTCACGCAAAACTGGCTCAAGCCCATTCCCTTCGAGTGGTCCGACATTCGGTTGAACAGGATAAGCAAGTCCAGTTAACTGACAGAGTGTGGGGAAGATATCGACCAGTTCGACAGGCGAAGTGACAACCCCACCCGCCTCAGTTACCCCAGGCGCTTTCACCATCAGGACGCTGCGGGTGGATTGCTCATAGTTACTGTGCTTGGCCCAGAAGGCACCGTGATCCCCAAGGTGAAAACCGTGGTCACTCCAAAGCACGACAATGGTGTCATCAGCAATCCCTTGGGCCTCCAGCTCATCCAGGAGTCTTCCAATTTGTGCATCAATGAAACTGGCACAAGCGTAGTAGCCGTGCACCAGTCGTGTAGCTTCCGAGGCATCCGGGGCTAATACTACTCCCTCATCACCTGCAGGCCATCCTGCGCCGTATGTTTCATCTGGGATTTGACCCTGCACTTCATATGATCCGGGTTCTCCACTGAACGGACGGGCGTAGGTGGGTGCGCCGACCGGATAATCAAAGAGAGCGTTGTAGGAACCCATACCAAAGTCTACCCCGTCATAAAGTGCCCAATATTGATCCGGGGCATTAAAGGGCAGGTGTGGTTTCTGGAAACCAACCGTCAGGAAGAAAGGCGTTCCATTATTGATGAATTCCGGAGCGTATTCAGCAATTTTATCCACGCCCTTCTGGGCAGCCATCCCGTCACCATAATCAGTGTCTGCGCTGACAATTCCCCGGTCGGTCGAAGAAACCCTCCCCGCAACCGAACCGTTGCCGCTCGACCTCAATGCATCCTCAAATTCAGATTTTCCGGGTTCATAAAATTTCTTGGTCACTCCATGAGCTTCCCAACCATCATTCCATGACAGCGCAACATCCTGTCCGGCAGAATTTGTTCCATGGAAGATTTTGGAAATGCCATGGGTTGTGTAGCCGTGGTCGGAAAAATGTTGCGGCAAAGTAACGATTTCCGGGTTCACGTCGCGGACCAGAGTGTTCAAGTCAAAGACACCTGTTGAGTCCGGGCGTAATCCCGTCAGAACCGATGCCCTTGAGGGTCCACATATAGCCATCTGGCAATGTGCGTTGGAAAAGATCACCCCTTGGTCAGCCAATTGGTCCATCCGGGGTGTCACGGCAATCGGGTCTCCAAAGGCACCAATGGTCGGCTTCAAGTCGTCAACAATGATCATCAGAACATTGCGTACGGGCGGTCCGTTGACAACAAACTCCCCTGCCTGGTCAAGATCGACATCATATTGGAAGTTGTCACCGGAAATTCGATACTTACCGGGAATTCCCCTCACCTGAACCATGCCATCGGCCCCGACGGTTTCTTCCAGCGTTTCCATAAAGACCGGGTAACCGGGAAAAAGGCTGCTATGATCGACTCTGCCGGTCATGTGCTGCCAGGCCCGTCCAAAATCTGTCAAAGTGTAATTGAAATTTCCGTCATCCAGCAACATTGGGGCCGCTGTTGCATTTGTGAACATTTCTCCTTCAAGGAAATTCCAGACAAGGAAGGAATTCACGCGGTCATTCCCGAGAGCGATGGTCATTGCCTGTCGCAAGAGTTCCGCGCTTTCCATATATGTCGGGACTGGAGCGGGCTCCTGCTTGACTCCAAATTCAGTGATTGAAAGGGGAAGGCCCATTGAGGCCGTGTTTTGAAGGACCTTGTAATACACTATTGGATCGAGAAAGGAATTCTGGCCCGGTTTGTTGGAGACATACGATTGATGTCCAATCCCAAAACCGTCCAATCGCTTGCTCTCCGGAATGTTCGCCAAAACATTCTGGATATGATCGACAAACCAACTGGCGTAGTCGTTCGCAGTGGAACTGAAAGTTCCGTACTCATTGAAATATATGGGCGTGGTTGAGCCGATTAGTCGCAACTCATCATAGGCTTCCTCATAAATATCGGCCACACCAGCGTAGCCATAAAGTTGAAGCAGGCCATCAACGTGCCAACCCTCGTTGATGCCATCCATTTCTATCCAATCAGTCGCGCGACCGGTAATGTAGTCGGTGATGCGCTCGGAAATTTCGCTACGAAGAGCGTTTGCTGAGGCAACATTCCCGCCAATGCCTTCATCCATCAAATCAACAGCCCACCCCGGGTTCCCCCCGGATTTAGCCCAGGCGAGCGCGTGCATGCGCAGTCTCAAGTTGTTTGTGGATGCAAAGCCTTGGATCAGGTCAAGTACGTCGTAATCGAGCAGATCCCGGACATTTTCAACTGGCGCCCACTTGCCTGCATTGTTTGTCACGATGGTGTTGAAATTTTGGGCAAGAAAATCCCGGATGGGTTGCAGGTCTGCATAATCGGGATGTGTTGGATCTACCCAATCGCGTTTGGCGGCCTGCCCGGCACTACTGTTCCAGCCCTTCACACCCACGCCAAAATTAAGGCTGGTTTCCAAGGGGGTAATTGTGACCGGAGTTCCCGGAACGAGACGCTGTCCATCTGCATCATGCAGTATCAGGGAAAAAGCGTTCTTGCGGTAGTACTCAAAACTGTTCTCCGCAGCTTGCAGGGTGTGGCTCTCAACATTGTCAAAAACCACATCAATACCAGATACCGTAATTGAATTCAGGGTGATGGAACGGGCCGGTCCCAATTCTGGATTCATGAGGCTTAAACGAAGGGTGTGGACTCCTGGAGGCAGAGTAAAAGTGTAATTCTCTGTTGCAGCTCCAGAGACGGTCCTTTGCTCTCTGGTGACCCCAGTGAATACTTCAAGCACGGGTGAGACCGCAAGGTAATCAATGCCTGTAACATCCAGACTCAGGGTGACTTCTGAATCCTCAGAGCCGAGATTATTCAGGAAGCTGCCGATGTATCCGGGGCCATCCAGCGTCCAAGCTCCCGAGCCCGCTGAACTGCCACTTGATCGGAAGACAAAGGTATCCGGTGCAAGTGAATCTAACGGTACAACTGGATTGGGTTCGATAAGGTTAAAGCTGTCCAGATAGAAGGAAGCGAGTGACCCGCCGCTGGGGGAATTAATGGCCAACTTGAGATCCGTAAGGCTTGTCTCTGTAAAGGAGAACTCAGCTGAAAAATCACGATACTCGGAATCGGTTGAGGCAACAGTCGTGAGCTGGGTGAAAGTGTTTCCAGAACCATCATTCTTGAGTAATTGAATCTGTATGTTGGTATCTGTTTCTCCTGTAGCAAGTCTCACGTGCCCGGTTATTCGATAGGTTGTACTTGGGAGTAAGATTCCCAGCAGATCCTGTTGGATTCCGTTCCAAGTTTGGGTTCTGGATTCGACCAACACAGAGCTTGCGCCTGTAACAACTGGGCTTGCTGGCTGAGACAAAGTTGCATCACCTCTCCTGTCCCAACCGCTTCCGTCGGTGGGATTAATCGTATCCTCAAATCCAGGGTTAACGAGAATATTGGGAAGCTCGGTCAGAGTGAAGTAATCCAGTAGAAAGGCCGCATTAACAGCCGGTCCGTTGACCGAGAGGTAGGTATCTTCTTCCGCAAACTCAAAATCTGCACTGAATTCCACATATTCGGAGTCAGTAACCGCGGATAATTCCACCAGTAATTTCTCAACTCCACCCGTTGTAGTCAGCAACTTAATCCGAATGGTATCAGGAGCCTCACCCTGAGCCATGCGAACATGGCCCTTGATGCGGTAAAGTCTTCCTGGTGTCAGGATACTTGTCAGGTCTTGGCGTATGCCGTTCCAAACAGCTGAGGTTCGTCCGTCAACTTCCAAGGCAGAGGCTCCTTGAACAACCGGATTGCTGACCTGCGTGAGCGTAATGGTCGTTGGACCCCTTCGGTCCCAACCATTTCCATCACCTGGAGAAACAGGCGACTCAAAACTGGGATTGACCAGAAGGTTCGCTGAGGAATGGGTAAGACCAGAAAACAGCACCGCAAGGCAGATCCATTTCCATTGGTTCAAAAATCGATTCAGGACAAATTTTATACGTGGCATAATGACTCTCGTGGAGGGCTTGGGGGCGAGGAGACTCAGCCTTGTATTATTTAGGTGCGTAATTCCATGCGCCAGAGTCGGTGACTAAAGCCTCGGGCAAGTAAATGTACATCTTCGAAGAATTCACATATACAAAATCCCCGCTGGTGACATTGATCCAACCAAGCCAATCTCCGGTATCTACCCAGCCATCTTCCTCAATTGCATATCCAGCCCAGCCAGTGCTCGGCTCTGTAGGCTCTCCGCTGACCGTGAAAACCCTTACCCCATAATTCAAGCCCAATTGCTCCTCAATTGTCGTGAGTTCCAAGAGGAAGCCGACATAATCAACACTTTCAAAAGAAGGGCTAGCAAGAGCGCCCCCGGTGACGGCAGAATCCACATCGGTTAGCGGATCGTATTCGTACCAGTTCGCAGCAAGAGCATTCGCAGAATAGGCTGAAGGCGTATTTCCGGCCAATCCGCCTGTTTGCAGATTTTCTGATGACTCGGAAATGTACCATGTTCCCGCATCGCGGACAACAAAGCTGATTGTTGAAATCTCCACGCGGGCCATGTCTGAGGTAAAGATATCAGGCGCATCGATCAAGTCGTTCAGCGCTGTGAACTTTACGGGTGCCGGTTCCCCGCTGATTTCAGTCTTAAAAACATGCAATACACTAATCTGCAATGCACCGGTATTGGCAGTGAGTTCGTCGAAAGGAACGGTTGCATTGGCACGAATCCTCCAACCGGATCCACCCGAGTTGGAGACACCGCCCCCACCCTTGAAAATGTTCCGCGTGAGTCCTCCGTAAACATTGGGTCCGGAGTAACTTTCATCGCCAGTCAAAACGGGAGTCGTTATGTCCAACGGAATGATTTTACCGAAAGAACCATTGTAAGCGGCAAGCGTACTGTCGGAAGTATCGGTCTGCATCGTGTAGATGTCCAGATTTAGGACAGTGGCTCCATTGGCAATAATGGGCAGACAGAGAAGAGTTAATAATGCACTTTTTTTCATGATTGGATGAGGTTTATAGATATTTGAAAATAGAGTTTATAGTATTGTTTGACGGGTGGCTTGAGCAACCGTTTTGACTAAAACAAGGTTCATGGGGCTTGATCAACATTGAACCGGTAAAATTCCTTGTCAGGATGTGGCCCAATCAGGGTTGCCTCAACGGTCGTTTCAATGATTCCGTTATTGGCTGCTCCTTCTATAATCACTGGGATTTCTGTAACAGGACCCCAACCGGACAAATCCGAGGATTGTTCAATGTCGGCAAACAGGTCAGTGATGCCGTCACGAACAGGTATTGTCCAAGAGAGGATGCGATTGGTCCCCACAGTGAAACTGTTATCCACCAGGAAGGAATTCACTCCGCCGGGAGCGTCCGCAACGAGGGGATCATATCCGAACACATATTCGAAGAAGTTGGACAAACCATCTTTATCGAAGTCGTAGCCAGGACCGGCGAAATTCAAGATAGCGGTTTCAGAAGTATACGGAAACAGCGGATCTTCAGCTATGAAACCGGCAAAACTATCATAGGTTGTGCTCGCCACAAAAAGGTTAATATTGTCGACGATGAAATCAGCGCCAATTGCGGGACCGTGAATGGAAATTTCAAACAGGTGCAAATTCGTGGGTACGGTGAAGACCTTCGAGAAACTTGTCCATTCAGCATCGGAAACTGAAACAAGCGTGTTCGCCCCGAAATAGGATACGCCGTCTTCTTCTGTGCCGATGCCCTGTATGGCGATGGTGTCTGCACTTTCTCCGGTGGCCATCCTGACATCACCGGTAATCTGGTAAGTCATTCCAGGGTCCAAATTAAGGTTGGCGTACTTGATACCATTGAAGGTGGCTGTGCGACCACCAACCTGCAGGGCGCTTGACCCATTGGTGGGGGTTGGGGAAGCAACTTGGGTCAAGGTGACCGTTCCTCCACGGTTGCTCCATCCCGGGTTGGACCCAGTGGCTGGAACAACAACATCTTCAAAACTTGGATTTTCTATTGGAAAGGCAGGTGTGACTTCCTCAAGGACACAATTGTCCACAAGAAAAGTAGCCAGATTCGGGCTGTCCGGCACCGAAACATTGGCTGGACCATGTATCGATAAATCAAGAATAGACAGACCAGTTTCCGGATAGGAAAATAGGGCAATGAATTCCTGCCATGAACCTGATGTGGCCGTACTGAACGTGTAAAGCGTATCAAGAACCTGTCCACTCCCGTCGTCCTTGATCAATTGTACGCGGATCAGGTCATCGGCTTCTCCTGCCCCCATCTGGACTTTTCCGGAAATCCGATAAAGCGTATTGGGTTTTGTTATGGGAAGAAGACTCTGCTTTACGCCATTGAATGCTTCACCAGGTGTACGCCCCGCAACAAGAATCGCAAAGCTCCCGTCATCAGGCGTTGGAGAACTTACCTGTGAAAGGGTTACGCTGCTGCCGCGCTGCTCCCAGCCAATCCCGTCGGCTACAACCGGGGCCGTTTCAAAACTTGGATTCACGAGTTCAGGCACTCTCTCAAGCACTACATTATCGATAATCAAGTCTACCCCTGCAGCAGGTCCGTGGATGGACAGATCGAGTTTGGTCAGGCCAGTGTCACTGAATGAAAAAGTGTTTGAAAAGCTAGACCAACCTGTGTCGGTGGCGGTTGTTGAAGCAATGGTTTGGAAAATGTTTCCTGCGCCAATGTCCTTTATCAGCTGAACTTGAACAGCGTCTGAAGAGGAACCGACGAGACGAACATCCCCACTGATCCTGTAATTGGTATCGGCTTGAAGGGTACCAAGGAGGTTTTGCAAGACACCATGAAAGGTGGCCGTTCGACTGATGACCTGCAAGGCGTTATCGCCTTCGGTTATTGGGCTCGTGACGAGAATCAATTCAGATCCTGTGATGCCACGGGGATCCCAACCAGTGCCGGCTAGACTATTAATCGGGTATTCAAAGCCAGGATTAACCAGCAGGGTCGAAACGAGCTCTAGAGAGAAGTTATCTACCGTAAAACCTTTCAGCACCCCCACGCCTTCAACCAATGAGGCACTTGTTACTGCGCCGACCGATAATTGCAGTGTTGAAAAAGCATCAACAGAAAATGTCGTCGTGAAAGAAGTGAATGCACTATCCCCTGCCCCAACAGTTGCAATATTCACTGGAGCACCACCGTTCCCGTTGACGATTAGCTGGATCTTGACAGAATCCGTTGACTCGCCCGCGTTCATCCTAAGATCTCCTGAGAGCCTGTAGGTTAATCCGGGTGAGGTGACGCCTGTAATATCTTGCGCAATGCTATGAAACCCTGCAGTGCGATTGGTGAGTTGAACCGCAAAAAGTCCGGATGAAACAGGGCTCGTCACTGCTGTAAATGTGGGAGATCCACGCTTGGCCCAACCACTTGTTCCGTCCTCGAAATCAGCGTTTACAAGCAAATCCAGGGGTTCCTCCGCAATTGAGAAATTATCCAGAATAAAACTGGCGGTGGTTGAGCTGAGGCCTCCCACAGTCAATTCAAGATTAGAGGTAACCTCTGACCCGAAGGAAAAACTTGCCGAAAAAGGTGTATACGCGGCATCCGTGACATTGACTGTTTCGAGTGTTACCGGAGCGCCGCCATTCCCATTCTTAATCAACTGCACCTTGATGGCATCAGGAGATTCACCCGCAGACATGCGTAGATCTCCTGTCACACGGTATAGCTTATCTTGGGAAAGAACATTATAAAGGCCTTGCTTGACACCATCAAAGCCAGCGTTCCGGCCCGTGACTTCCAATGCCTTGGTTCCTTCGGATACTGGGCTCGTGATTTGGGTCAGAGTGGTTCCTCCGCGCTCCACCCAGTCGACCAATCCAATGTCAGATTCGAATCCGGGATTGGCCAGAAGCGTCGGACTTTCCTCCAGAGAGAGATTGTCGATCAGGAATGCCACTCCACCAGTCGGACCAGAAAATGAAACCACGGTTGTTTCAAAAGGTCCATCAATTGAAAAGTAGATGTCGAAGAATGACCAGGTCGAACCGTCTATAGGGAATTCAATCAAGTTGACTGGAGTCGCCCCGATTCCGTCTTTTATGACCTGTACCTTGAATGGTTCTGGTCCACCGCTCGCAAGCCTTGCATAACCAGAAAGTCGATAGATTTGCCCGGGAATCAAATCCAGTGAATGCACAACCCCGTTCCAAGGCTGGGCCGCATTCCTGTCAGATACAAACAGGGCGAATGCACCTTCCTGTACGGGAGAGGCCACACGGGTCAAGGTGACCGTGTCGCCACGACGGTTCCAATCGACGTTGTTAGAGGGGATAACATTTCCGTCCTCAAAACCAGGATTTAGAAATAAGTTCTCAGCTTGTATTGTGATGGCAAAAACAAGACTGAGGGCAGGCAGTAGTATACGAGTTTTCATGGCTATGATTTCTTGGGGTTCTTGAGGTTAAATTTAATCGATCTCCTGAAGGCTGAATCCGTCGATGATAAACGATTTTCCGCCGCCCATCCCGTGGATGGAAATGAAGAGTTCCTCGGGTTGCTTTCCCTCTATCGAGAAGGTTTCCGTGAAGGTCGTGTATTCGCTCGCGTTGAGCTTGCTGCGGAAAATGTCCTGAAACTCGGTTTTCCCCGGCCCATAGGATTTGATCAACTGCACCGCTCCCTTGTCGGCTTTTTCACCCTTCCCAAGGCGAATGGATCCTGAAATCCGGTAGGTTTTACCCATCTCCAATTTCACCGCCTGCTTGACGCCTTCCCACTTGGGGCCACTCCGGCCATCGACAAGCAGCGCGTAATCCCCCTCTTTCACCGGGTCCTTGACCCGTTCCAGGCTTATCGCTTGAGGGCCGCGGGCATCCCAGCCTTGCTTGTCATAATTTGAAATTTCATCCTCGAAACTAGGGTTCGTCAGGAGCTCTTCGCCTTTCAGCGCCGTTGAGAGTCCGAGCGTGCCAATCAGGATGGTTAGGGTAATCTTTATCGATACTTTCATTTGTTGAATCCAAGGGTAAGTCGGTGAATATAGCTGTATTAAACAATACAGGATTAACCGTTTAATTCAGGCCGCGCAAGCAGGTCAAGCACTTAATTAAAGGTTTAATTAAAAATTGAGAAAATCGGCGTATTGGGGACAAAAAAAGCCCTCCGGTTAGGGAGGGCCTTCTGGTAAAGTGGAATGAAATAAACGAGCTCTAGCGCTTGCGGCGGAACTTGTTCTGGAATTTCTCAACGCGGCCGGCGGAGTCGACAAAGCGTTTTTCGCCGGTGTAGACCGGGTGTGAATCCATGGTAATATCCCGGACAACAACATCATATTCGATGCCATCGATGGTTTCCTTCCGATCCGACTTCATAGTGGACTGGGTGAGGAAGTTTTTTCCGCTGGAAACGTCGCGGAAGCAAACGGGATGAGATTTCGGATGAATTTCTGGCTTCATTGGAATGATCCCTTTCTGGAAATTAGCCCTGACGCGCCTTGAAGCGCGGGTTGGTTTTACAAATCACGTAGAGACGGCCGCGGCGGCGAACCACCTGGCAATCCGGGTGACGGGTTTTCAAAGACTTGATTGAAGAAGCTACTTTCATTTTCGGAACTGGTTAAAAGAGAGGAAGAAAGGTGTTTGGACTGGGGCTGTCAAACGATTTATAGGAAAAATCGGGATAGGCTCCCCTACTCTTTTACGAGGCCCGGACGGAGGGCTTCCATCTTGCTCCCCAATTCGGATAAAATAGCCTCCTGGTCACCCAGATTATGGGCAATACAATTGACCAATGCGCTCCCGACAACCACGCCGTCGGCGACGGCTGCCACGGTCCGGACATGATGCGGCTGGGAAATGCCAAACCCGACTACAACGGGCTGTGTGGCGTGTTTTTGGATGAGCTGGAGTTTTTCGGCAAGATTGGTTGCAATCTCGCTGCGTTCCCCGGTGACCCCTTCCTGGCTGACGTAGTACAGGAATCCGGTCACGTGCTGGCAGATCATGCGAATTCGGTCTTCAGGGGTCGTGGGCGCGATGATGTAAACTGTCTTAACACCGGCTTTATCACACACTTGTTCAAATTCGCCAGCTTCCTCAGGCGGCAGGTCAAGCGTCAGGACGCCGTCTGCCCCGGCAGAAGAGACCTGCCCCGCGTAGGCCTCCAGGCCCTGTGAGAAGACAAGGTTGTAGTAAGTGTAGAGAACAATCGGAACCTCCGAGAATTCACGGATTCTGCGGATCAGCTCGAAGACCTTCTGCTGGTCCATTCCCGAGGCCAGGGCACGCTCGGCAGCCAGTTGATTGGTCAAGCCGTCAGCCAAGGGATCGGAAAACGGCACTCCCAGCTCGAGAATGTCTGTACCCTTCTCAATCAAGGTGCAGCAGACTGCCAGGGAGGATTCGAGGTCGGGATCGCCAGCGCAGACATAGGCGACAAAAACGGCCCGGTTTTCGGCTTTGGCTGAATCAAATGCGTGTTGGATGCGGTTCATGGTGTGTCCTTGTTTGAGGGAAGTTGGGAAAAGAAGTGCCCGAGGGCAACCGGAAGCTTGCCCAAAATCAAAAAAAATGGGGAGTATGGCAGGCGATGCTACTGTATCGGATTTTGTACATACCGGCTCTGGTCCTTGCCTTGCCCTACTTCGCCTACCGCATGTGGCGTCGTGGCGGCTACCGCAAAGGCTTTGCAAACCGCTTTGGCATCCTCGAGGGAGTTCCCCCACGGAAGCCGGGTATCCGGCGGATCTGGATTCAGGCAGTGAGTGTCGGAGAGTTGATGGCGATTGGGCCGTTGCTCAGGAATTTGCTGGCTGAAAAGGATACCGAAATTGTCCTCACGACCACAACGAGCACGGGATACCGGCTTCTGAACGATAAATATTCGGAGGAAACCGTCTGGAGAGGCACCTTCCCTTTGGATTTCTGGGCCTGCAGCCGGAAGGCCTGGAAACTTCTCCAACCCGACATGGCGGTCCTCATGGAAGGCGAACTTTGGCCGGAACACATTCATCAGGCGTACCTGAGGAAAGTCCCGGTGGTTATGATCAACGCAAGACTCTCGGACCGCTCCTTCAGGCGGCATTATAAAGTCCGGTCATTCATGCGATCGTATCTCTGCAAGCTCAGTGCAATCCTCGCGGGAAGCACGACTGATCTGAAACGAATCCGGAAGCTGGGCTGGTTGCCCGAGGAAAGGATCCTCCGGTCGGGTAACCTGAAGCTGGACTTGGACCAAGAGCCGGATTTCCCAACAGAGGAACGAAAGCGCCTCCTCTCCGAATTGGGATTTGCCAATCTCTCGGATGAATCCACTGACATCCAGGTGCTTCTCGGCTCATCGACGTGGCCCGGGGAAGAAGCCGCCCTGGTGCAATCCTACATCGACTTGCGCAAGCGCTTTCCGAATTTGCGCCTGCTGATTGTGCCCCGTCATGCGGAGCGCCGAAAGGAACTGGAGGCAGATCTCAAGGCGTTGCCGGTACAGACCCATTACCGCACGGACAGGAAACAGGCGCCTCCCGGAACGGAGGTCTATGTGGCCGATACCACCGGTGAATTGAAATCGCTTACCCGCGTGGCCGACCTTGTCTTCATCGGGAAATCGCTACCTCCCAATTCAGGCGGGCAAACTCCCATTGAAGCCGCCTCAATGGGCAAGGCCATTATCTGCGGTCCTCAAATGAATAACTTCCGCGATGTCACTCGGTCGTTGCTGCGCGAAAACGCCATTGTCCGCCTTCAATCCGTGGAAGAACTCACCGCTCAGGTGGCAAGGTTTCTGGAGAATCCGGACGAACGGCTTGCCATGGGACAACGAGCTGGCGCCTTTATTGATGTCAGCCGTGGGGCTGCTGATTTTACCGCGGCCACACTTCTCGAACTACTCAATCAACAAGATTGAATTCCTCTGCAATTTCCTTCCACGCGTCGAGTACCTGGTCGAGATCATTTCGGGAATGAGCTGCGCTTATCTGCGTGCGCAAACGAGCCTCACCTTTTGGAACAACCGGATAAAAGAACCCGACCATGAAAATTCCCTTCTCGAGCATGCGCTTCGAGATTTTCTGGGAAAGCGCGGCATCTCCCACCATTACCGGGACGATTGGGTGCTCGGTGCCCCTCACTGTGAGGCCCAGCTTCTTGAGCCCTTCCCGATAGTAAAGGGTGTTTTCCATCAAGCGTTCCCGAAGATAAGTTGAGCGCTCAAGCATCCTCAATACCTTTAATGAACCAGCAGCAACCGCTGGGGCCAATGTATTGGAAAATAGATACGGACGCGATCGTTGGCGGAGGAGATCGATCATCTCCTTCGGGCCGCTGACATAGCCACCGCTTCCCCCACCAAGGGCTTTTCCAAGAGTGCCAGTGAGAATATCCACTTTCCCCATCACATTGTGATGTTCATGCGTGCCTCGCCCCGACTCTCCCATGAACCCTGTCGCGTGGCAGTCATCAACCAGCACCAGGGCATCATATTGCTCTGCAAGGTCCGTGATTCCTTTCAGGTCAGCGACCACTCCGTCCATCGAAAAGACCCCGTCAGTAACGATGACTTTTTGCCGCGCTCCCTTTGCCACGGCTTCCTTGAGCTGCTTCTCCAGGTCAGCCATATCGTTGTGTTGGTAACGGTATCGGGCCGCTTTGCAGAGGCGGATGCCGTCGATGAGGCTGGCGTGGTTGAGCTGGTCACTGATGATGGCATCATCCGTACCAAGCAATGCCTCAAAAACCCCGCTGTTGGCATCAAAACAGGCAGCATAGAGGATTGTGTCTTCCATGCCGAGGAATGTGCTGAGCTCGGCCTCGAGCTCCTTGTGCAAGTCGAGGGTTCCACAGATGAAGCGCACGCTGGCCATTCCAAAGCCATGCTCGTCCATGCCCTTTTTGGCGGCGGCCATGATATCCGGGTGGTCAGCCAGCCCGAGGTAATTGTTGGCACAGAAATTCAGGACAGTCCGCCCGTCGGCCAGCCGGACCTGCGCCGATTGTGATCCGACGATGACTAGCTCATCCTTGTAAAGCCCTTCACTTTCGATTGATTCAAGTGTTTGCTTCAACTCTTCACGAAATCCCTTTGAATACATGAAAAGGACGCTAGCCGGAATTGGCTGGTTCGACAACAGGAATTTGAATTGGGCAGAGTCATTCTCACTCTTGCCAATCTAGAAAAGGCCGTGCAGGATAGTCGTATGCGAGCCATCATGAAGGAAAAGGCAGGGCCCGGTCTTGCGATGAAGGAGGTTGAAGCACCGGTTCCGGGACCTGACGAGGTTCTCATACGCATTCTGAGGACCTCCATTTGCGGAACCGACGTACACATCGACCTGTGGGATAAGTGGGCTTCGCAGACTATTGAGCCCCCATTGGTCATCGGGCATGAATTTGTCGGGGAAATCGTTGAGACGGGTGAACATGTGAAAGGCCTGAATCCCGGGGAGATTGTTTCCGGTGAAGGGCATCTGGTCTGCGGGGAATGCCGCAACTGTCTCGGGGGCCGGATGCATCTCTGTCCACACACCAAGGGTGTCGGTGTAAACCGCCAGGGAGCCTTTGCCGATTTTCTCTGCCTGCCGAAGACGAATGTCTGGCGGGTTAATCCGCCACTCCCGCTGGATGTCGTCTCCTGTTTTGATCCGCTTGGCAACGCAGTCCATACCGCAACGCATTTCGATGTCCTCGGGGAAGATGTTCTGATCACCGGTGCCGGCCCGATTGGTTGCATGGCGGCGGCTATCTGCCGGCATGCCGGGGCCCGCAGCGTGGTTGTCACCGACGTCAATCCCTACCGGTTGGAACTGGCCCGTAAAATGGGGGCAACCGTAGCCCTCGATGTATCGAAAGATTCACTACTCGAAACAGAGAAGTTCCTTGGCATGAAGGAGGGCTTTGATGTGGGGCTTGAAATGAGCGGCAACCCGCAGGCTTTGTCCCAGATGATTGAAGTCATGTTCAGTGGCGGACGGATCGCCCTGTTGGGAATTCTTCCTTCGGATGCCCAGGTCGACTGGACCCGGATCATTTTCAAGGGACTGACCCTCAAGGGTATTTACGGCCGGAAGATGTATGAGACATGGTACAAGATGAGCGTCCTTCTTCGTGGCGGACTGGATATCCAACCAATCATAACGCACCGCTTTCCCGCAGAATCCTGGCGGGAAGCCTTTGATCTGATGGAGAGCGGGCAAAGCGGAAAAATCATCCTCGAGTGGAATTAAAGCTGGCTTGCGCGCATCAGGCTGCCCTTGCCAAAACGGGAGTTGAGGTCGTCCCCCACTTCGCAAATACGCCGCGCGCGCAGCTGCGTCTCGTCAAACAGGTCATTCTGGATCCAAGCGGGATACAGGTTACTGAGTTGCACGCGGATTTGATTGACCTGAACCCGCCGCTGCCAGGCGCGCTTCATGAGCACCCTCACCCGCGGAAGAAAGACCGGATCGAGATTGCTCGGCTCCGGGAAGCTGTGTGAGGCCTGTGCATATTCCCGATCGCTGTAGCGCAAACCAATGCCGAGGGTCCGCGCGGTTTGCCGGGCCGCCCGAAGACGCCGGAGCTGGTTCTCCAGCAAGCCCTTGATGTCCCGTTCGACCTGATCTTCGTCCCCTGTCTCGCGGTCAAAGGTTTCCTGTTCTCCATAGGATTTAGGTTGTGGGGCTTCGGTAGTCACTGGTTGGCTGTCCTGTCCCCGCGCCAGCTCCAGCAGCGGCTCAGCCTGCTTGCCGAGAATAGGATACAGAATATCCGGCCCGACACGGACCAGGTCCCCGATTGAGCGCAGGCCGATTTGTCCGAGCCGGCGCGTGGTGACCGGCCCGAGGCCCGGCAGATGGTAAAGTCCCAACGGCTCGAGGAAAGCAGCCTCGCTACCCTCTGGTACAATGGTAAAACCGTGCGGCTTGTTCGCCTTTCCGGCAATTTGGGCAATCCGCTTCTGCGAGGAAAATCCGCAGGAAACGGTAATCTTGAGCCATTCAGACACCTCACGATCAAACGCCCGGAGGATTCCAATCGCGACCTCGGGACCCCCTGCCCTGCCCCGGAAATCCACGTAGCCCTCATCAATGGAAGTCTGCTCAACATGCGGCGTGAAATCCTCACACAGATCAAAGAGTTGCCCGCTGAAGCGCTCGTAGAGCTCGAATTGCCCGCGGATGAGGGTCAGCTCCGGACAGAGCTGGAGGGCCCTCCGGGTGGGCATTGCACTGTGAATGCCAAAGGCGCGGGCCTCATAACTGGCTGAACAGACTACGCCACGCGAGCCGCCCCCGACCGCAACAGGACGCCGACGCAGGCGGCGATCAGCCGCCTGTTCAACCGAGGCAAAAAACGCGTCCGCATCAAAATGGGCAATAGAGGACATGTATAGGTGAATATTTGTACACTACTCCTTCTGTCGCAAGATCGATTTAACGAGTTAAGAGATTTTTGGACAGTAAAGCTGAAAAAGAGTTGGCATCAAAGCGCCATCCCGCCCTAGTTTGTGCTCTTCTTATATAAAATACTGAAAGACAACCAAACCATGGACACAGAAATCTTGAAGAAATCGGCGGCGCAGGCACGGGGCCTGGCCATTGATGCGATCCACACGGCCGGAATCGGCCACCTTGGCCTTCCGCTCGGATGTGCGGAAATCGGCGCCAGCCTGTTCAGTGAATCCCTCTCCTTTAATCCCGACAAGCCACGCTGGATCAACCGCGACCGCTTTGTCCTTTCGGCCGGACACGGCAGCATGTTCCTGTACGGATGGCTGCACCTTTCGGGATACGACCTGTCCATGGATGAGATCAGGAAGTTCCGTCAGCTCCATTCGAAGACTCCGGGCCACCCGGAATTCGGTGAGACTGATGGCGTTGAAAGTACGACCGGACCGCTTGGCCAAGGTGTGGGAAATGCCGTGGGAATAGCCATCTCGCAGAAGATGTGTGCTGAGAAATTCAATACCGCCGAGCACCAGATCATCGATAACCATGTTGTCTGCCTCGCGGGGGACGGCTGTTTCCAGGAGGGTGTGGCGATGGAAGCCAGTTCCCTGGCCGGCCACCTTGGATTGGATAATTTGATTGTCATTCTGGACAGCAATGACGTGACGCTTGATGCGATGGCCGAGGTAACCCAGAGTGAGGACACGGGTAAGCGGTACGAGGCGATGGGATTTGACGTGGTCACCATTGATGGACATGACTTCGCCGCCGTTGCCAAGGCTGTTGCAGAGGCCAAGGCAGCCGACAACGGCAAACCCAAGCTGATTATCGCCAAGACCGAAATCGGCCGCGGTATTGAGGAAGTGGCAGGAACGAGCAAGGCGCACGGCGAAGGTGGGGCCAAGTTTGCCGAATCCGCACGGGCAAAGCTCGGGCTACCGGCCGAAACCTTTTATGTCAGTGAGGACGTGAAGGCCTATTTCGCTGAAAAGAAGGCGGAAAAAATTTCCTCCTTCACCGAATGGGAAAAGACTTACAAAGCATGGAAGAGCGCCAACAGCGAGCTGGCCGCACTCCTTGAATCCGCGGAGGCCGGTAAGCGTCCGACCGCCGAGGAATGCCTAGAAATGATTCCTGCTTTCCCCGCTGATGCCAAGCTGGCGACCCGTGCAGCGGGCGGCAAGGTCCTCCAGCCACTGGCTGCAGGATTGCCGCTGATGACAACCGGCTCAGCCGACTTGTTTGGATCCAATAAAAACTACCTGGAAGGCCTTGGGGATTTGAGCCGCGACAACTTCAGCGGACGCAACACCTGGTACGGCATCCGGGAGCACGCCATGGGAGCCGTTTGTAACGGAATCGCCTACGACGGGATTTTCATTACCTCCGGGGCCACCTTCCTTGTCTTTTCCGATTACATGCGCGCGAGTATCCGCCTTGCCGGACTCGCCAACTTGCCGGTGTTCCATGTCTTTACGCACGACTCGGTCGGCGTCGGCGAGGATGGACCCACTCACCAGCCCGTCGAAACAACCAGCGCCCTGCGCCTGATTCCTAATGTCGACGTGATTCGCCCGGGTGATCCGGAGGAAACCGCGGCCGCTTTTGCCATGGCAGTTGCCCGCAAAGATGGACCGACCTGTCTGGTTCTTTCGCGACAGAATCTCCCCAACCAGAATGACATTCCGGTAGAGGCCCGCCGTCTGGGCACTCTCAAGGGCGGCTACGTTGCCAGGAAGGAATCCGGCGAATTGAAAGCCGTTATCCTCGCCACAGGGAGCGAGCTGCAACACGCCTTGGTCGCCGCTGAACAATTGGGTGATGGTGTTCGTGTCGTGAGCATGCCTTCCTTGGAAGTCTTCGACCGGCAGGATAATGCATATAAGGAGGAGGTCATTCCCAGTGCCTGCAAGGCGCGTGTGGCAATAGAAGCCGGTGTCGGTGGACTTTGGTACAAATACACGGGACTCGACGGCAAGGTTGTCAGCATCGACCGCTTCGGCCTCAGTGCCCCGGGTGATTTGGTCATGAAGGAGCTCGGAATGGAGCCGGCCAGCGTCGTCGCAGCCGCTCAAAGCCTTCTCTGAGCCGCTACCCTACTCCGCTGGTCCCCAGCGGTGGCTGAAGGGATAATAGATAAACATCGCCTTCCCGACAATTTCCGTCTGTGGGACAAATCCCCACATGCGGCTGTCAGCGCTGTTGGGCGAGTTATCGCCCATGGCAAAATAATGTCCGTCCGGGATCTTGATAGGCGTTCGCCCATCTGCCTGGGGTAACGGATAGTTCTGTGAACGCATCCCGTAGACATATCCCGAGTAAGGAGCTTCCTGATTACGGTTTGCCTCAAAAGCCTTTGCCCCTGTCGCCGGCTGGCCGTTGAGCACCAGTCCGGGCGGATCAATTTCGAGAACGTCATTGGGGCCGGCAACCGCGCGCTTGATGTAGTACTTCCCCCGGTTATCGCGGTCGATGTGTTCCAAGTTGTCGGTACGGAAGACAATGGGATCACCCACACTAGGGCGCTTGAAATGGTAGCTGAAACGATCCACGAACAGTTGGTCGCCGGTCAATAAATCGAAGGAAAAAGCGGTCTCGCCCTTGTTGATTTGTATTCCCGTTTTCAATACGCGCGTCCCATTTGAGAGGCGTCCCATGTTTCCCTCGGAACCTTCCATCAAGGGCTCAATGACTTGGCGGATATCAAATTCCAAGGGCAAGTCCAAGGCGACCGGGGATTCCCCCACGTAAAAGGTGTAGCGCAGCTTTTTTGTCGGTAGCACAAACCACTTCCTGCCCGGGACAACCGATCTTTCCACGCCAAAGGACAATTCTCCTGAATCAGGCGCAGTGACGGACTTGTTCGCTGCCCCAAGTGTGACAAAGCGGAAGACGCGGAGGACAGGATTGGGCCCCGTGTCGGCCTGGTAGACCCTCGCAGTCATCCCGTTGTAGGTCGGGTACATTGAATTGGTCGGAATCTTGAAGGGTTGCAGGAAAAAAGACCGGATCCCGATAGCCAGTATGGCCGCGAACAATATCATTTCGGAATTCTCCGCGATGAAACTCTTCGGGTAGAAATGTCCACCGGTCCGTTTCATGATGGGCTCCGCTTCATTCTGGACAATCTCCAGGCCTTCAACTGGTGTGCGCTTGTCCTTGAGTAACTTGTAGAGACGATCCACTACATTTTTCAGGGCGTCCCGATCTGCTTCCGGCAAAATATCGTGCCGATAGTCGTAGATCTTTTTAGCCATATGGTAGCACTCTGTCGCCTGTTTGCGTGCCGCCTTGACCTTCTTGTCTGCAAAAAATTTCACTATCTGGTTTTCTGGGTTGGGGTTACCGGCTTGTCGACTTCAGAATGTCGACGAAGGCTTCCTGGGGGATCGAAACTTTTCCGATCTGTTTCATGCGCTTTTTTCCCTCCTTTTGCTTTTCGAGGAGTTTGCGCTTTCTGGAAATATCACCGCCATAACATTTTGCCGTCACATCCTTGCGCAGGGCGCTGATGGTTTCCCGGGCGACTACCTTGCTCCCCACGGAGGCCTGAATGGCAATCTTGAACATCTGCCGCGGAAGAATCTCCTTGAGCTTCTCGCACAACTGGCGGCCCTTTGCCTCGCTTCTTTCCATGTGGACGATACTGGAAAAGGCATCCACTGTCTCGCCATTGACGAGAATGTCCAACCGGACAAGTTTGCTCTGCTGGTAATCAGACAATTCGTAATCCATCGAGCCATATCCCTTGGTGATGCTCTTGAGCCGGTCATTGAAATCAACAAGGATCTCATTGAGAGGCAAATGGGCAACCATCATGACGCGGGATTCATCGAGAGTTTCAGTGTGATCAACGTATCCGCGCTTTTCCGTGGCAAGAGCCAGGATGTCCCCGATGGATTTGGATGGAATATGCAGGGTCGCCTTGATTGTCGGCTCGGAGATGGAAGTGATTTCCGCCGGGTCTGGCATGTTAACGGGATTGTGGACTTCAATCTCGGTCCCGTCGGTTTTCAGCACTTTGTATACAACACTTGGATACGTTGAGATGATATCCAGGTCATACTCGCGGCGGATGCGCTCCGTGACAATTTCCATGTGCAGCAACCCGAGGAACCCGCACCGAAAACCGAACCCAAGAGCAACTGAGGATTCAGGAGTAAAGACCAGGGCCGAATCATTGAGCTGGAGCTTGCCCATGCTCACTTTCAGCTTCTCATAATCCGATGTGTCGATCGGGTATAGTCCGGAAAACACCATCGGACGCACTTCCTTGTATCCCGGAAGCATCTCAGTCGCCGGGTTTGCGGCGGTCGTGATCGTGTCGCCAATCTTGATTTCAGAGACGTCCTTGATGTTGGTCACGATATACCCGACCCAGCCGGCCTCGATTGTCGAGGAGGGTTTCATGCTCGGGGAAAAGATTCCAACTTCTTTCACTTCGGCCTTTGTGCCGTCGCTCATCATGAGGATGGTGTCACCGCGTTTAATGGTTCCTGAGAAAACGCGGACAAAACAGATCACGCCTTTGTAGGCATCATAAACACAGTCAAAAATCAGTGTGCGGGTATGCGGATGTTCTCCCCACCGCGGCGGTGGAACGCGCTGGATGATGGCCTCCATGATTTCGGGAATCCCCTTGCCAGCCTTGGCACTGGCGAGAATTGCCTCATCCGCAGGAATGGCCAAAATATCCTCAAGCTGTTGTTTGACCAACGGGATATCTGAACCGGGCAGGTCAATCTTGTTGATGACCGGAATGACCTCCATCCCAAGATCAAGTGCCAAATGGGCGTTGGCCACGGTCTGCGCCTCAATCCCCTGTGCGGCATCAACGAGCAAAAGTGCGCCTTCACAGGCTGTCAGGCTCCGCGACACCTCGTACGAAAAGTCCACGTGCCCGGGGGTGTCGATCAGGTTGAAAATGTAGTCGATTCCATCGGCGGCCTTGTGCTTCAAAGTCACCGGATGGCTCTTGATGGTGATTCCTCGCTCCCGCTCCAGATCCATTGAATCCAGCAATTGCGCCTGCATGTCGCGCGCGCTGACCGTCTGGGTAGCCTCCAGCAAGCGGTCGCTGAGGGTGGTCTTCCCGTGGTCGATATGGGCGATGATGCAAAAATTGCGAATTTTGGAGAGCTTGGACATATGAGTTTAGAAACTACGAATCCCGCGAATTTCGCGGATTAATTAGGGACGCTGGTTTCAATAAGTTTTTCGATTCGAATGATTCGTGCAATTCGTAGTTAACCCAGATCCGCGAATTCCGCAATGGACTTGACGATCCATGAGCGGTCGGTCCGCTTGGCCATACCGGCCAGAACCGCACCAAGGCCGCATTCGTAGAAGTCTGTCACGCCCATTGAGGCCGCTTCCCGCATGCAATCCTCCCAGAGGACACTGGAGACTACCTGCTTCGCGAGGGCTTCCCGGATTTCGGCAGCCGTCTTGACCGCCTTGCCGGTGGTGTTGCTCAACACAGTCAGCTGCGGTTCTTTAATTTCGACCCCTTGGAGGAATTCCTCAAACTTGACCCGAGCCGGCTCCATCAGGCGGCTGTGATAGGCGCCTGCCACCTTGAGCGGCACCACCATGCGGAAAGTCCCAGCGGCTTTGGCGGCTTCAACGGCCTGCCCGACCTTCGCCGTCTCCCCGGAAATCACTATCTGACCGGGGCAGTTGAGGTTGGCCATGTCGACATCGTGCGCTGCACAGAGTTCTTTCACCGCCTCCACTTCGCCACCGATCATCGAGGCCATCGCACCGTCTGTGGCGTCACAAGCCTCCTGCATCAGGCGACCACGCTCCGCGACCACCCGCAAGCCGTCTTCAAAGGAAAAGGATCCGGCGGCGGCCAGGGCCGTCAGCTCACCCAAGCTCAAGCCGGCGGCGAGGCTGATGTCGCCCGTCTTGCCCGCTTCCTCGAGTAAAGTGTAGACCGTAAAGCCGTGGACATATAGTGCCGGCTGGCAGACGCGGGTCTCCGTGAGGGTTTCCTCCGGCCCGTTGAAGCTGATTTCGCTCAGCTTCCAGCCCAGTACCTCATCCGCCTTTTCATACAGCGCTTTTGCAGTGGGACTGCCCTCAAACAGGGACTGGCCCATGCCGACCTTCTGCGCTCCCTGACCTGAAAATATGATTCCTTTAGACATAAGCGGGTCATCAAATGACCTCTCGGGAAGAAATCAATATCCTAATCACAGTTTGATGCCCGTGCCGCAGGCTTCGTCCGGGCTCGCCGCGCTCACTTGGCTTGCCATCCGAAGCCCGCAGGGCGAAGGATGGTGGAGGTGAGGGGATTTGAACCCCTGTCCCGGTCGTTTCAAGAAACCGCCTCTACAAGCTTAGCTGTATGTTTAAGTCTCGCCTTTGGAGCACGAAACAGCGCGTTTTCCGCAGGCCAGATACCTGTTGAATACGGCCTCGCCCCGGTATCCCGGACGAAGGCTATGCCCGCTAATCGTCGGATTCCCTCTCAGCGGGTGTCAGAGGTTCACCGTCACAGCACAATTAAGCTGCGAGTGCGTATTCGTTTTCGCCATTTATAGGCTTGGCCGATTGTTAAGGAGCCTTCGGCCAACTCCTGCCTGCCACGATTTCCGTTCACGACCGGTCGAATTCCAAAACACCCCCAAAAGAGAAAGTCCGAAATTGACCATCGAAACCGGGTCGATGAGTCAAAGAACTAAGAGTCGAATATCGCTCCGGTGGACCCTGCTTGTCAAACGGATTAGTAATTCACGGCCCTGGGGGCCGACCCCCACCCGGAGGACCAAACCCGGAGCCGTTTCCGAGACTTTCCAGATAGCTGGACAACTGTTCTTCGGTCAGGATGGTGCCAAGCTGTTCCTGCACGGCTTCCCGCATATTGAAATCCTCACCGGTCTGCCGCGCAATCAGCCATTCCTGGGCTGTGGCGTTCACCGTGTCATAGACAGTGGCTTGCTGCTCATCCGAAAGCTCAACTGACTGGATCAAGCGGACCAGTTGTGTCGTCGCGATCAACTCCGCCCGGTTGTAGATTTCTTCCTGGGACTCCTCAAGGTATTGGGCAAACTGTTCCTCGGATAGCACCCCGGCAATGGCCTCATCCAAATTGAACGGTTCCACAGCTTCCCCGTTCCGGCGTGCCCTGAAATTCTCCAATTGCATCCGGAAGACCTCCTCAAGCTGTCCCCGCTGTGCCTCATTCAGGTCATAATCGGCCACGAGGGAATCGACCCGCCGAGCCATCCGGTTTTCCATTTGCCGGGCAAATCCGGATCGGCGTTCTGGCTCTGCTTCAGGCTCCGGCTCGGGCTCGACGATTGAAGCGGAAATTTCCTGCGCTCCGACAGTGGCCAATTCACCCCGCAGGCGGACAATCTCCTGTTCCTGCTCACGGATCCGGGCGAGCAATGCCCCACTCTCTTCAGTTGCCTCGACTTGACTCTCGGTTCCCGGAGTATCTGCAGGAGGTTGATCAAGAGGCCGGAAAATCAGCGTCAGGCCCACACCCGTTAACGCTCCAAGCAAAAAGATAAAGCCAAGCAGCTTGTTGTTCTTCATCATAATAAATTACGATACGTGATAACTGGCTGTAAGAAAAGACCATTTCTCATTCCTCGTTTGCCAAATGTTGAAGGCTGACAAAAATTTCCGTTTATGAAGGAAACAATCTTTATCACGGGCGTCAGCCGCGGCTTGGGCCACGGATTGGCAAAGGTGTATCTGGAAAGCGGGCATACGGTCTTTGGTTGCAGTCGTGGTGAGTGTGACCTGGTTGAAGCTTACCCGGAACAGTTCAACTACGCCTCCATTGATCTCGCCGACCATCTTAAGGGCAAGTCCACCCTTGAGAATTGGCTGAAGCGGGTTTCGGGATTCGACCGGGTAATTCTCAACGCGGGAATCCTTTCCGAAATCCGTGACATGCGTGACACGCCCTTGGAATCCCTTCGTGACACCATGGAGATCAACGTCTGGTCAAACAAGTGGTTGCTGGATGCGCTCCTCCGCATGGAACAAAAGCCGCGACAGGTGGTAGCTATTTCGTCCGGGGCGGCCGTATCGGGCAGCCGTGGTTGGAACGGCTATTCCATTTCCAAGGCGGCCTTGAACATGCTGGTGATGCTCTACGCCGCCGAGGAACCGGAGGTGCACTTTACCTCGCTGGCCCCCGGCCTGATCGATACGGCCATGCAGGATTACATCTGCGGCATTGAGGCTGATCAGAATTTCGAAACGGTCAGGCGACTTAAGAAGGCAAAGAACACCCCGGACATGCCTTCCGCTGAGGCGGCGGCCCACCGCATATCCAGTGCAATGGAAAAATTCATGTCCGAGCCCTCTGGATCGTTCATCGATATACGGAAAATGAAAAGTTAGGAATTCCTGCCAAGTTTTATTGGTTTTTCCGTGAAATGCCTTTTAATGGGAATTATGAGTGATTCACTAAAACGCACCCCCTTGCATGCCTTTCACACGGATCATAATGCTCGATTGGTGCCATTCGCCGGCTGGGAAATGCCGGTCCAGTATACTTCCATTCTGCAGGAACACCGTGCTGTCCGCGAAGCTGCGGGCTTGTTTGATGTCAGCCACATGGGTGAAGTGCGCGTGCATGGATCCGGGGCACGGGCCTTCCTGAACAAACTCGTGACCAACAACGTCGAGAAGCTTCAAGTCGGCAAAGCCATCTACACGGTGATGTGCTATGAGGATGGCGGGGTTGTCGATGACCTGATCATTTATCAGGTTGGCGATGAAGAGTATTTTCTCTGTGTGAATGCCGCCAATGTCTCCAAGGATGTTGAATGGATCACCGGCCAGGCAGTTGGCTTTGATTGCCTGATCGATGATGTTTCCGAGGATTTCGGGCAGCTGGCATTGCAGGGACCGAAGGCCATGGAGATCTTCAAGCTGGCCTCTGGACAGGACCTCTCCTCCCTGAAGCGCTTCCACTTTATCCAAGGATCATTCATGGAGACCAACGCCATTGTCAGCCGCACCGGCTACACCGGCGAGGATGGCGTGGAGATCTACCTGCCCGCCGGTGAAGCGGCACGGGTCGCAAACCGTATACTGGAGATCGGCAAGGATCACGGCCTTCAGTTGGTCGGGCTTGGCGCACGCGACAGCCTACGCCTTGAGGCGGGTTATCCCCTCTATGGGCACGAAATCAGCGCCCAGATTGATCCCCTCACAGGCGGACTGGGCTGGGTCGTCAAGTTCCAGAAGGCCACGGACTTTGTCGGGAGGACTGCCCTGCAGAAGCGGCTCGACGAGGGTCTTGACCGGAAAGTGGTCTTTTTCCGCCTGGAAGACCGGCGCATTGCCCGCGAGGGAACTGAAATCATCGACGAGGATGGCAATCCATGCGGAAAAGTTCTATCTGGGACTCAATCCCCCATGCTGGGTCGTCCCATTGGTTCCGCATGCGTTT
The DNA here is from genome assembly GCF_010500615.1 of Oceanipulchritudo coccoides. Taxonomy (NCBI): domain Bacteria; kingdom Pseudomonadati; phylum Verrucomicrobiota; class Opitutia; order Puniceicoccales; family Oceanipulchritudinaceae; genus Oceanipulchritudo; species Oceanipulchritudo coccoides. Next base: position 1,381,466 of record NZ_JAAGNX010000001.1, on the reverse strand, counting down.
CCACACAAGCGCTCAAGGATAAGATTCCGCTGCTTGTCGAGATACGCAAAACGCGGATTCCCTTGGAAATTGCCCAGCCTCCGCTGCACAAAGTGTGATTTTGCAGGCTAAATTGTCCGGCAAAGCGTTTTTCCGGTTGTCAGGTCGTGCTCAAGCCCCTTGAAGAGAGGCATGAGTTCAATTCCGGATAATTTGAAATATACCAAGGATCATGAGTGGATTCGTCTTGAGGAAGATGGAACGGTCACCGTTGGCGTTACCGACTATGCTCAAAACAGCCTTGGGGATATTACCTTTGTGGAACTTCCTGAAGTCGATGACACCTTCGAAGCCGGCGATTCATTCGGGGTGGTCGAATCCGTCAAGGCGGCCAGCGACCTTTACATGCCGGTTCAAGGCACGATCAGGGCCGTTAATGATGAGCTGACCGGAGCCCCTGAGACCGTCAATTCCGATCCGTACGGAGAAGCTTGGATGATTCGCGTTCAATTGGATGAGGGAGCCAATCTTGATGATCTGATGGACGCTGCCGCCTATGCTAATATTGTTGGCTGAATACAGCCTTCAGCCAGCTGATCCGGCAACAAGCCCCTCGCAACCGTCCTTAATTGGCCGGGACTACGCAAATTTCTTGATTCTTCCAGCGAGAGGCGCACAGTTGCTGGTTTTTTACGACCTTTAACTCGCACAACTATGAACAGTGTATTTTACATCCTCGCACAGGGCGGCCCTTCACAGGGAAACATGCTCATGCAGCTTCTCGCCTTTATTCTTCTGATGGTGGGCTTCTGGTTCCTCCTGATCCAGCCACAGCGCAAGAAGCAAAAAGAGCACCAGCAAATGATCACGGAATTGAAGCCCGGTGATACTGTTGTCACTGCCGGCGGTATTTGCGGCGTGATCACGCACGTGAAAAAGGATCGATTCCAGGTCAAAATTGATGACAACACCCGCATCGATGTCCTGAAGGGATCCATCACGGCCCGTGACACCGCAGACCAGTAAAGCGCCCCCCTCCCCCTTTTTCCAGTAAACCAACCAATATATCCAATGAACGGAACAAACCTTTTCAGGCTGATTGTCACCCTCCTCGTTGCCGCATGGGCAACCACGGAGCTGCTCCCACCAACAGGAACACCCTTTGAACCGTATTTGACCAGTCAGGTAACTGCAGCCGTAGACGAGTCAGGTACCGAGATAAAGTCCCGCGAGGACAATTTCTCCGAGTTTGAAGCGCTTGTCGTGCGGGCCAATGAAAAGGTTGAAGAGGCCGCTGGAGATGCAACGTCTCCCTACGCCACCCTCTATACGGCCCTGTTGAGAATTTCAGAGGATGAATCAATCGACCTCTCGCAATATTTTCAGGACATCCGGCTTCAGGAAATTCGTAACCTCAAGAAGAAGAACAAAATTCTTCTCACCGAGCTGCTCCGCCGTTCAAAGGGTGAAATCAGCCTTGGGCTGGACCTCAATGGGGGGGTTGCCATTACCTTTGATGTGGACGAAGCAAGCTTGTCCGAGGACATGTTCTTTCGCCAGCGACAGCTGGAGGATGCGCGTCAAGTGGTTCTCGACCGAGTCGATGGTCTTGGAGTGGCTGAACCCGTGGTACGCCTCAAAGGGGCAAACCTGATCGAGGTGCAGATGCCCGGTATCAATACCGAGGACAATCCCAATATTGCCGAGACAATTGGAGCCCCTGCCCTGCTTGAATTCAAGCTGGTCCACCGGACCGCTCAACCGCGCCCGGGCGCTGAGCCCCCACTGGGTTACCAAGTGCTTGTTGAGGAAACAGAAGATCCGGAAACCGGGGAAATTGTTGAGAGCCCGACGTACGTGAAAATCATTCCGGTAATGACGGGGGAAATCATTGAAGAGGCCCGTCCGCAGATTACCCAAACCGGTGGTTACGAAGTGACCATGGAATTCACTTCCGAGGGGCGGCGCCAATTCGCCGAGGTCACCGGACAGATTGCCGCTGGCAACACCGATTTCAGCATTGGCCGCCTGGCCATTGTCCTCGACGGCAAACTTGTTTCTTCCCCAACAGTACGGGAACGCATCAACAGCGATTCCGCCCGGATTACCGGGTCTTTCACCCAGCGTGAGGCATTCGAACTGGCCAACGCCTTGAACAATCCCCTCGCCGTCGAAATGGAAGTCGCCGAGATGTACGAGGTTGGCCCGACACTTGCCAAGGATGCCCGCAATACAAGTATCAGTGCCGGCATGTACGGCGGTATTCTCGTCATTGTCTTCATGATTCTCTATTACGGGCTTTCCGGCCTGGTCGCGATGCTCACTGTCTGCCTTAACTTGTTTATTGTTCTGGGCGCCCTGGCGAGCTTTGGGGCCACGATCACCCTTCCCGGTGTCGCAGCCCTCGTCCTGACAATCGGGATGGCAGTCGACGCCAGTATCTTGATATTCGAACGTATCCGGGAGGAGCTACATAACGGCAAAAGCGTGCACAGTGCTCTTGTGGCTGGGTACGACAAAGCCTTTTCGACCATTGTGGATGCGAATGTCACCACATTGATCACCGCCTTGATCCTGGTCTGGCTGGGGAATGGCCCTGTCCGCGGATTTGGTGTCACCCTCAGCGCCGGTATTCTTGCCACCGTCTTCTGTAGTCTGGTGACCAGCCGGTTTATTCTCGAAGCCTTGGTTGAAGGGGGAATCATCAAAAACCCCTTCCGATTCCAGCTCTTCAAAAATACCAGTTTCCAGTTTCTCAATCATGCCCGCCGCGCTTTTGCCTGTTCATGGGTTCTCGTGCTGATCGGGGTGGCATCCTTCGCCTATCATTTTGATCAGGCCTTCGGGATTGATTTTACGGGTGGTGATGAAGTTGCCGTCAGTTACAGTGAGCGGCTCTCTTCCCAGCAGGTGGATGAGGTGGCCTCTTCGGCAAGTTTTGTCGACGAGGACGGCGTGACTCAATCCTTCGGGGAAGTGAACATCTTCTTCCAAACTCCGCTCGGCGCCGACAAGGATGTCATGATTGTCCAGACTGAGCCCGACAAGGGTGAACAGTTCTTCGGCGCTCTCAATACGGCTTATCCTGAAGCAGAACTCGTTGAGTTGGGGTTGACCCAGATTGGCTCAGCAGTCGGTAGCGAAGTGACGCGCAGTGCCATTCTTTCCATCCTGGTCGCACTGTTGGGGATTCTCCTCTACATCGCCTTCCGGTTCGAGTTTGGATACGGATTGGGCGCAGTTGTAGCGACGGTTCACGACATCTTGATGACAATCGGTATTTTTGTCACTCTGGGAGAAATCTTTGGAATCGGAAGCGGACAATTCTCTGCTCCGATGATTGCGGCCATCCTGATGACAGTCGGTTACTCCATCAATGATACGATTGTGGTCTTTGACCGTGTTCGTGAGGAACTGGAATTGAATCCGGGAAGCAACCTCAAGAAGATTGTCCACCTGTCCATCAACCGGGTCCTCAACCGGACGGTCCTGACCAGTGTGACAACGCTCTTTGCCTCACTCATGCTCTTCCTCTTTGGGGCGGGTGTGATCAAGGACTTCGCGCTTGTCTTCCTGATCGGTATTCTCACCGGAACCTTCTCTTCGATGTTCATCGCCAGCCCAGTATTCTTCTGGTACCATAAGGGCGATCGCAAATCGGTCGAAAAGGGAGAAATCCTTCCGAGCTACGACTGGACATCTGACGAATCATCCAAGCAAAAAGCCTGATTTTGATCCGCGATGCGCTGGATCAAATCATCCCTTGATGAAACCCTGGCTACTGCCATTGCCCGGGAACAGGGATTAAGCGAAATCAGCGCCCGCCTGCTTGCCGGCAGAAACCTGACCACCATGGAAGAGGTGGAGGGCTTTCTGAATCCCGGCCTGTCAACGCTTGGCGATCCACTCTCGATGGGTGGAATGCCGGAAGCGGTTGCCCGGGTGGAATCGGCCCTGAAGAAGCAGGAATCTGTCCTGATATTTGGGGACTATGATGTGGATGGAGTCACCTCCACCGTTTTCCTGACACATTTCCTCAGGCGCTTTGGGCTATCCCCGAAGTTCGTTGTTCCCAAGCGACTGGAGGAGGGCTATGGGCTGGGTATCGATTCCCTTTCGCGAGCACTCGAGGAGGGTAAGCCGGACCTGATGATCGCCGTTGATTGTGGAACAAGCAGCTCCGAGGAAGTGGCCTGGTTGAGGGAACAAGGGATCTCCGTGATCATTCTCGATCATCACACATCCAAGGAGTCCCTTCCCGACGATTGCATCATGGTCAATCCCCATGTCCACGATCCTGACTCTGTCCCATGGAAGAACCTCTGTTCCGTGGGGCTGGTCTTCAAGTTTTGTCATGCCTTTTTGAAGGTCATGCGGCAAAAGGGCGATGCTCTTGCCGCGACGACCGACCTGCGCGAGTACCTCGATCTGGTCGCCCTCGGCACTGTTGCCGACCTGGTCGACCTGACTGGAGAGAATCGCATTCTCGTTCGCAACGGCTTGCGCTATCTGGAAAAGTGTCAGCGGCCTGGCATTTGTGCGCTTATGGAGGTCGCCGGGTTGACGCTTGGCGACACCCTTTCGCCGAGCGATATAGGTTTCCGCCTCGGACCGCGAATCAATGCGAGCGGACGGCTGGATGACGCCGCTCTTCCCATCCAGCTTCTACTCAGTGAAAACTGGCAGACTTGCCGTGAGACGGCCTTGACGCTGGATGAGTTTAACCGGGACCGTCAGGACATTGAGCGTTCCATCGCTGAACTAGCCGAGGCTCAAGTCAGTGATCTTTATCCCGACCACATCGGAATCGTTGTTCACGCGTCTGATTGGCATTCGGGCGTAGTGGGAATTGTCGCCAGCCGGCTTGCCCGTAAATTCCACCGTCCTTGCCTGGTCCTCGGATCGGAAGGTGAAGGGCTGGCCAAAGGCTCGGGACGGAGTGTGGAGGGCGTGGATCTGGTCGAGATTCTCAAGGAGTGTTCGGATGTCATTACCCAATGGGGAGGTCATCCAATGGCAGTTGGCCTGACGATCCAGGAGGACAAGGTGAATGAACTTCGGGAATCCTTTAATGCGGCTTTACGGGAAAAGTACAGCGAAGGAATCCCTGAACAGGTTATTACAATTGAAGCAGAGGCTCGGCCTGAAGAATTGACTTCCACGCTCTTATCCGAGCTGGATCAACTAGCCCCCTACGGACAAGGAAATCCCGAGCCTGTTTTCGCCCTTCGCGGGGTGGTTTTGCCCGCGCTTGCGAAGATTGGCACGGCACACCTGAAGTTTGGGGTACCGCGGCCAGGGCTCACTGGCCCAATTGAATGCATTGGCTGGAATGCGGCCGAGAATCCACCGCCCACAGGGAAGGCAATCGATCTCGCCGTGCGGTTTGGCTGGCATTCATGGCGGGGGCAACGGTCCCCTCGCCTGACCTTGCTGGATTGGCAACAAAGTCGTTGATTGAGGATTGAGCAGGTTCCGGTACAAATCAGGGAACTGGGACTTCCTTGAAAACAGCTTCCGGATCAAGAGCGAGTGCTTCGCATCTTTCCTTGAGCGATTGCAGGCCCTTTTCGTAGCTCGGACCGACAAATTTGTCGATCATCACACTCATCCATCGGCCAAAGAAGCTATCCCCCACATTACCTTCGAAGGTCCATCGCACAGTGGAGCTACCTTCGCTTGATCCTTCGGAGATGAAAAGCGAACTGTAGGAAGGATTGTCCTCGTATCCTTCGAACAGGAGTTCAAAGCGCACGTGTTCCATGCCTTCCACCTTGATGATCTTCATGGCCCCGTCACCTGCCACGTCACTCTGCCAGGTGTAGCTGGCGCCAGGTCCGGCTGAAAGCTCTCCGTACTCAATGAGCATGTCAGGATCCATCTCATTCCACGGATTCCATTCCTGCCAGGCGACCAGATCTACAACCTGCGAAAAGACCAGTTCTGCGGGAGTATTAATCTCCGTGGACCGCTCAATCTCGTATTCGGTCGGGAGGAAGAAGGTGATGAGTACAAAGAGACCCAGAAGTAACGCTACAAGGGCGATCAACCATTTAACAATCTTCATAACGCATTGGACCTTATGAAGATCCCCAAGGCAATGCGACTAAAAACTAGCCCTCGATTCGCTCGTTCAACCAGCCTTCAACCTCATCAAGGGGAATACGGACCTGCTCGGTCGTATCACGGTCCCGGATGGTCACGCATTGGTCCTTTTCAATGGTATCAAAATCAATAGTGACACAATACGGCGTGCCAATTTCATCCTGGCGACGATAACGCCGCCCGATCGCTCCCGAGACATCCCAGGCGACATTCCAGCGCCGTTGCAATTGCTTGTAGAGATTTCGCGCGGATTCAACCAACTCCGGCTTGTTCTTCAAAAGCGGGAAGACCGCTACCTTGAAGGGCGCGACTTTGGGGTGGAATTTCAAGAGCACCCGCTTCTCCGGGGCACCCTTGTCATTCGGCACTTCGTCCTCGCAATAAGCAGCTGTTAGGACGGCGAGGATTGTCCGGTCCACACCGAGGGAAGGTTCCACAACATGAGGAATATATTTTTCCTTCCGTCCCTCGTCGAAGAACTCCATGGACTTGCGGCTGTGCTTCTGGTGCTGCGTCAGGTCAAAGTTCCCGCGGCAGGCAATTCCCCAGAGCTCTTGTGTGCCGAAGGGAAAGGTAAAAGTCAGGTCGGTTGTTCCCTTTGAATAATGGGAAAGCTTTTCCGCCGGGTGGACATCCTCGCCCACCATGTCGGCAGGAATCCCGATGCTGACCAACCACTCCTTGCACGTATCGATCCATTCACGGTATACGCGCGGCCAGGTCTCTTCATCCGGATCGATGAAGTATTCAATTTCCATCTGCTCAAATTCCCGTGAACGGAAAATGAAATTTCGCGGCGTGATCTCGTTGCGGAAAGCCTTTCCGATCTGGGCAATGCCAAACGGGATCTTCACCCGGCCAGTGTCCACGACATTCTTGAAATTTTGGAAAATCCCCTGAGCGGTTTCCGGGCGCAGATATGAAAGCCCGGAAGCGTCCGCCAGCGGGCCAACCCGTGTCTCAAACATGAGGTTAAATTGGCGGGGCGGGGTTAATGAGCCGGGCTTGCCGGTGGCCGGACTGGGAATGAGTTCGTATTCCTCCGGATCCGCTTCGGTGTAGTCCTTTAATTCAATTGCCTCAAGGGTTCCCTGGACCGCCTGCTTGCGCTTCATCTCGGCGGCCATTTCCTCGGCTTCGGCCTGCATGGTGCCGGATTCCTCAACTGAGACATAACCAATCGTATTTCCGTCAACCCGGACCGGTGCAAAAAACAACTGATCTGCCCGGTAGCGCTTCTTGGATTCCTTGCAATCCACCATCGGGTCATTGAAGCCCTCAACGTGGCCACTCGCCTTCCAGATTTCCGGATGCATGATAATTGTCGAATCAAGCCCGACAATTTCATCCCGCTCATGGACCATGGCTTTCCACCAGGCGTCCTTGACGTTCTTCTTCAATTCCGCCCCGAGAGGCCCGTAATCAAAAAAACCGGCATAACCGCCGTAGATTTCACTGGACTGGAAAATAAATCCCCGCCGCTTGCACAAAGTGACAAGGGCTTCAAGCGTGGGAAGAGTTCGTGAGCTGGATTCTTCGGACATAAGCGCAGAAAAATGGGTTTTGGTCAGTGTTTGGTCAAGAAGGCAATTGATCAGCTATTGGCTTCGAGGAATCGCCCCAGCCTTCCAATGACCATTTCCCGTCCCATGATTTCCAGCATCGGGAGGAAATCCGGCCCACTGGAGGTGCCACTCACGGCAAAACGGGTCAGCGGCCACCACTGGAAGGGCTTCTCCATGCCGTGGGCAGTTGCCAGATCCTGGAAGGCGGCTTCAAGGGATGCCTGTGTCCAGTTATCCCCGGCAACAGCGGAAAGAGCCTCTTTCACCTGGCTGGCCAGCTCAACGGCATTGCCTTTCTTGAGGACCTTTGCCTTGGCCTTTTCATTTTCCGCGTATTCATCCGAAAAGAAGTAGGCACAAAAGAGCGGGAGCTCTTCGAGAGATGTGATTTTTTCCTGACAAATGGCCAGCACGCGCTGGAGGTGATCTTCATCATGATCCTCAGCGAGCAGCCCCTTGGCGGTCAATACAGGGCGGGCAAACCAGGCATAGGTTTCCACGGGCAACTCCTTGAGATACTGGAAATTGATGTGGCTCATTTTTGCCTCATCAAACCGCGCGGCGCCCTTCTGGATATCCTTGATATCAAAGGATTCAATAATTTCCCCGATGTCCATGATCTCCCGGTCGTCCCCGGGGTTCCAGCCAAGAAGGGCAATTGCATTGCGCACCGCGGCGGGTAGAAAATGGCGCTCTTGATATTCCTCGATGAGGGAGCCCTTGTCGCGCTTGCTCATCTTCCCCTTGCCCATTTTCGGGTCCTTCAAAATGAGCGGTAAATGGGCAAACTGCGGAGGCGTAACCCCGAATGCATTGAAGAGCTCCACATGCTTGCTGGAATTACTCAAATGGTCCTCACCACGAATGACATGGGTGATCTTCATTGTGATATCATCGACCACATTCACAAAGTGGAATGTGGGGCTCCCATCTGAGCGGAAAATAACAAAGTCTCTTGTTTCGCTCCGGACCACCTTTCCGCGGATGGCATCATCAATTTCAACCGGTTCGGCGCGTACTTTTTCCACTTCTTTGCCATGATACTCGTCAAACTCCGTGTAACGCTCCCCTTCCAGCTTGAAGAAGATCGCTCCGTCCTGCTCGTAAGTCCGTCCGGCGGCCTGCAGCTTGCCAAGGTACTCCTTGTAGATTTCGCCACGCTGACTCTGGAAATATGGACCAAAGTCACCGCCCATGTCTGGCCCCTCATCCCAGTCAATGCCGAGCCAGCGCATGCCCTTGAGCAGGACCTCAAGGGCCTCCTGAGTGTTGCGGGCCTCATCGGTGTCTTCAATGCGAAGGATAAAGGAGCCGTTGGTGTGCCGGGCATAGAGCCAGTTGAAGAGCGCCGTCCGGGCGCTTCCAATGTGGAAGAATCCCGTTGGACTGGGAGCAAAGCGTACTCGTGTTTCAGACATGAAGGAGACTGTGTGTGCCTTTGCAGTTGAATTCAAGGCGGATTCACGCCTTTAGTTTACCTGTGAATGTCGAAGTCTATAGCGAGCGTCTGGAAGTGGCTGCCAAGCGCGCCGGCTTTTCCGTTTTATCCTACGGAAAGGTTGGTGATTTCTCCCTGCCTGTTCTTAAACGCGATGTCTCGGATACGGCCCCATCGGTTTACATTTCTGCCGGGGTGCATGGAAATGAACCAGCCGGGCCGATGGCTGTTCTCGACATGCTGCGCCGAAAGGCATTCCCGGAATACGCCAACTTGACCGTTTTCCCCTTGATCAATCCGGAAGGCCTTCTCGCCGGGACCCGCGAGAATGCTGCTGGAATTGATCTCAACCGGGACTACGGCCTGAGCCCGCGCTCCGTTGAAACAAAAGCCCAACTGGAATGGATTGGTCAACGGTCGTTCGACTTCGTCATCTGCCTGCACGAGGATGATGATGGACAGGGATTTTATATTTATGCCCATGTTGATGCGGATACGGAGCTCGATTATGAAGGCATCGCCCTGAAGGCCGCCGAACCATGGACCGGAATTGATCAGCGTGAGCTGATTGATGATATGCCAGCGGAGAATGGGCGGATGCGCCCTCCTGAGGAAGTGATGGATGCCTTCGGGAATGATTTACCGGAAGCCCTCAGACTTCACTTTCACCACAGCTCCAAATATACATTTACAACCGAGACACCGAGTCGACAGCCCATCGACAAGCGCATCAGGGCGCAATGCGCGGTTGTGGAGGCGGTATTGGCGGCATGGTGCAATGAGCAGCAGCCCGACCCTATTGCCTGAAACCCCTCCATCCCTACAGCTTTAATCCCGTGTGTTTCTCCACGCAGTCGCGTAGCATCTGCGAGCTGATTGGCTTGGTCAGGAAGCCGCTGAGGCCCTGGCTCAGGATATCGCTCTCGCTGGCATGGTAAACATCCGCCGTCAGGGCGACTATCGGCGGACATTGATCCCCTAGCATCTCGCGGATGATTCCAGCCGCTTCCACTCCATGCATGCCCGGCATATGAAGGTCCATGAGGATCAGGTCATATTTTGATTCTTTAACCTTCTCCACCGCCTCCTCACCGTGGTTGGCAATATCCGGCTCAATGGCATACTTGGAGAGCATTAGCCGGACAACCTTCTGGTTGAGAGGGTTATCCTCGACAAGTAGTATTGAGCACTTGTCAGTTGTTTCAGGGGATCCTTCGGACTCTGTTGGCATCAGGTAAATAATTACCAAGCGCCAATCTACCTGTAAACAAATATTCTCCTTAATTCCTTCAGTCGCCTACCAAAGTTCACTGAAAAGTGTCTTCATGTAGGCAAAGGCGCGTTTGGCGGATTGTGGGTGGTATTCCGCCTTTCCGGCCATGCTGGCGCTCGGGTCCGTGAAGGAGTGCACGGTGTTGCTGAACTGTACCAATTGCCAATCGGACTCAGTACCCTGCATCGCCGTTACAAAAGAGGCCACATGCTCCTGCGGGACAAACGGGTCGTCCGCACCATGCAGGACCAGAACCTTCGCGGTGACATTTGCCGAGTCAGCTTCCAGCGTTGGCGATACCAGATCCCCGTGGAAGGAAACGACCGCATCCAAGTCCGCTCCGGCCCGGGCCAGCTCGAGGACTGTACCGCCTCCAAAACAAAACCCAATTCCGGCCACGTGATCTTTCGCGAAAGGAATATCTACACTGGAAAGGAAAACCTGCAGCGCCTTCAAACCGCGGGCACGCATCAGCTCACGGTCACTCCGCAATACACCTGCGGCCGCCCCTGCTTCACCGCCGTTTTGCGGACGGACATCCACGCCGTACATATCCACCATCATGACCACGTAGTCCTCCCCTGCGATCTCCTGCGCCTTCTCAAGGGAAGTTTTGGTCGGTCCCATCCAGTTGGGAACCATGAGGATTCCCGGGCGGGCCTCATCAATATGACCGTCCCAAGTGATGACGCTTTCAAAGGAGACGCCATCGAGCTCGTAAGTGACAGTCCTTGTGCTCATGTGAGCCATGGCTGAGGAAACACTGAGAAAGAAAATTACACAGATTAGGCTTAAGGATTTCATGTTTTAAAGTCCCCCAATCCTGCCAAATCGCAAGCAGCCGAAAGGGATATTCCATAGGGATTCCTGATTACCCATGTGCAACTAGGTTTGGGACCTGGAAATAAATAGAAGATATGTATATTTTTTCTTGATTGTTAAATATTTGGCCCAATTTGTGTAAAACCAATGAATACCAAGTATATCATATTCCTACCAGCAATGGCGGCGCTTTGCGCATTGTTGATCCTCTCCGGTTGCAAAACGACCTCCCTGGATTCATCGAGCTATCCGCCCAATAGCATCGGGGGAAATTCGCAAATACCCGAGGAGATATTCGTCGATTTCTACGGTGAGGAGGTGACGAAGGCATTTATCGGGCGTCCCTACGATGTGTATGTGCGCTTCCGGGCAAACACCGATCGGGATGACATCCTTCAGATCAAACGTGCCCTCTATAAATATCCGGAGGAAATCGACCTGAACCGGATCCAGAAATTTCCAGAAGGCCTTAAAAATAAATACAAGGCGGCCGGTTCCCGAATCAAACCTTCCTTAAAAGTGCATGTTGTCTGCTTTGAGAAAAACATGTTTCCCATGGAGGCCATTGTCATGGTGGAACCTGAGGGAATCGCTACCCCGGAATCGAGCGTCTACGACCGCTGGATCAAGGTCATCCAATACACCCGGCCGCTTCTGAAACAAACACGCACCGAGGACTAGGCCCACAATTCCAGTCCACCGGGTTTCGGCTGAAGCCTTTGTCCAGTCCAGATGCAGTGAGGGATTGATAGTCCCCTTGACCTTGTGGTGAAAAATGGATTTTATCCTCGGTACGGGAGGATTTAACCATGGTGGCACTTGTACGACTTTTCTTATGCGGATTTTTATGTGCTGGGACGGCTATAGCGCAAACCCTGACACTGATTCAGGATGGAGCAGATGACCTCGGAGGGGGTTGGTACAACCTTGACTGGTTTGGTGCATTCCATGAGTCCTCGCCCGATTGGATTTATCACCGCGAGCATGGATTCATGCGAGTTGTCGGAGAAAACACTGCCGAGTTGGCATTGTATGATTTGGAATTGAACACTTGGTTCATGGTGTCCTCTGAAGCCTATCCAATAATCTACAAGATGGGTTACCGGGAAGGCTGGTATTGGTATTACATGGGAGCTGAACCGGGCAGCAGGGTTTTCCACGACTTCGCCCTCAATCAAGACATCGGCCAGCGCTTATTGATTGAATATATATCTCCGACCTATGCCCTCATCCCGGCGGGTTCATTTACCATGGGGGACAGGCTCGATGTTGTGTCACAGGAATATCTCAATCGAATTCCGGCACACGATGTCATGTTGTCTGCCTACTACATTCAACACACTCACGTGACCAACGCCCAGTTTGCCGTGGTTTTGAACTGGGCGAGCGAGCAAGCACTCGTTGAGATCACAAACGATCGGGTTTATAATACTGAAGGTGATGTTCAGGCCCTGCTTTACACAAAATCCGATTCCCCAACATGGAGTCAGGTACGATGGGACGGTAGCCAGTTTGCCGTGGATTCTGGCAAGGAAAATTTTCCCGTAACGGGTATAACCTGGTACGGGGCCATGGCCTACTGTCACTATCTAACGCGGATGGAAGGGGGATTGGTCCAGGCAATTGACCTGACCGACTGGAGCATGGACACCACTGTTGATGGATATCGCCTGCCGACTGAAGCCGAATGGGAAAAGGCGGGTCGTGGGGGATTGGACAACACCCGCTTCCCTTGGGAAGATTATTGGATCACCCATGAAAAGGCCAATTATTATGCATGGGTAGGCAGCCTCATCGATAAGAGTACAACCCTCCGTTACCATCCTGATTGGGATACAAATGCTGAACGGGCCTACTACACAAGTCCTGTCGGGACATTTGCACCAAACGGTTATGGCTTGTATGATATGGCGGGAAACGTCTTTGACTGGTGCTATGACTGGTTCGGTGAAGCATACTATCTCGAACATTTTCAGTCCCCTGTTCCAGATCCCCTCGGACCTGAGACTGGAACCAAAAGAATTCTGCGTGGGGGTTGCTGGGACCTTGGCGAAAAATGGTGCAGGGTCGCCTACCGCGAATCCGATTACCCAACCCAGTTTACAATGACCCGGATCGGCCTCCGAGTGGCACGAAGTAGCCCATGACCAATCCGCAGTATCCCTTTGGTACCCGGGACAGGGGTTGAACCTGCACACCTTACGGTACTGGATCCTAAATCCAGCGCGTCTGCCAATTCCGCCACCCGGGCCAAGGATGTGAGCAGTTGAAAAAGGCTGGTTGGGCGAAGCAACCTTTTTCTTTTCCATTCCAGAAATTGGAGGAGGAGCCTAGTGCCGGTGGGCTCGAAGGAGGAGCCAGAAACCAAGTGCCTGCGCCGTAAGATTGGGCATCCAGACAAGTAGTTCCGGGCGGAGATGGGGCTTATCCTGCGTCCAGCCGATAATAATGAGGGCAAAGTAGTAGCTGAGGGCAATTGCCAGGGCCAAAGTAAAATTGGCATAGGTTTCGGTCCGGCTCACGCGAATGCCCAGGGGAACGGCGAAAAGGGCCAGCGAGAAGACGCTGAAGGCCATGGCAAAGTGCCGGCTGATATAATATTGAATACGACGATAGTCGACCAGCGCTTCCTGGTGAACTTCCTCAGTTGTGTTTTCTGAAAGTATCTCTTCCGCACCGCGCCGGAGCTGAATCAACTCATCAATCGTGAAATTCTTGAGTTTTCTCGGTTTATTTGCCGCACCGAGAAGATTCGCCAGGGGGAGCCTGATCCGGGCATCCCGGAATGAAAGCGTTGGTTGGACTTCACGGAGATTATCGGGGTTCTTGGGATCGCGAAGCTCCGTGAATCCCTCCTTGAGGGTCAGGACCAGGGCATCATTTTGCGCGTCAAAGGAGAAGTTACCCTCCTCAGCCCGCAGGAGGCGGACCGCCCGCTTCTTCTCATCCAGTTCCCATAACCAGAACTGCTTCATCCGATCCTCTTCCTTTTCCGCAACATAAAGAATGTAGCCGGGAAAGTCATGAATGAAGGTTCTTGGAACAATGAAGCGAAGAGGATCCGTCCGCACAAGGTCGTTCAGGATGGCGCGATAGGAAGCACTGGACTGCGGTGCGTGGACCGCATTGATATAGGCGGCCAGAAGGCTCCCGCAGAGGGCGACAAAAAGAATTGGCGAGGTGATCGAAAAGAGGGAAATGCCGGCAGCCTTTAGAGCGGTCAGTTCCCGGTTGGCGGACAATCGCCCCATCACCAAGAGGATGGCAATCAGGACACCCAGCGGCATCGCGAAGGAAAAGGCGCTTGGAACAAGCAGGAATATGAGGTCTACCCCGAGGGAAAGCGGAATGTAGCCCGCGGCCAAAAGACCGAGAATGTCCCGCATGGCATTGCCCGTAATGAGGATAAAGACAAAAACAAGAATACCCGCGAGACTTGTGGCTGCGACGGCCTTGGCAATATATCGGGTGAGGATCGTCATTATCCGGAAGAAGGGATCAAGTCCCTATCTTATGATAGGCCACTTCCATTCGTTCAAGCGCGCTTTCCAACATTTTGCGCGGGCATCCGAAATTAAGCCGCAGAAAGCCTTTGGATCCGAAGAGCGCTCCGTTGCTCAATCCGACTCCATGATCCTCAAAATAGCGGTCCGGTGCCTCAAGTCCCAACCGGCTGACATCCAGCCAGGCAAGATAGGTCGCCTCCATCGGAAACATGTGGATCTTGGGCATCTTTTCACGAATGTAGTCGTAAGTATACTCATAGTTCCCCTGCAGCACCTTGATCAATTCCTTCAGCCATGGGCCTCCATGCCGGTAGGCGGCCTCACAGCCGACATATCCAAGGCAGTTGACCTCAGTGATCATTCCCCTCGAGGCCCGCTGGAAACGCGCCCGCAAGCCGGCGTTGGGGATCAGAATGAAACTACAGGACAGTCCGGGAACATTGAACGTCTTGCTTGGAGCCATCAAGGTCAGCGAATGATCATAAGCCCAGTCGTCGAGACTCAGAAATGAGTGATGCTTTTTATATTCATCGAGGATCAGGTCGCAATGGATCTCATCGGAAATGACGATCAGGTCATGTTTTTTGCAGAAACTGATCAGCTCTCCCAGCTCATCGCGATTCCATACACGGCCCACTGGATTATGCGGGTTGCACAGGATGAAGAGCTTGGTCCGCTCGGTAACCGCCGCTTCCATGGCCTCAAAGTCGAAAGTGTAGCGGTTTTCCACGATCTTGAGCGGGACAGACAAGAGCTCCTTGTCCTGCCATTCCGGAGCGGTCAGGAAAGGTGGATAGACGGGCGTGTTGGTCATGACACCGTCCCCCGGGTTTTCAAAGGCCCGAGAAGCTGTGTTCAGCGCAGGAACGAGCCCGGGCATCCAGAC
The DNA here is from genome assembly GCF_010500615.1 of Oceanipulchritudo coccoides. NCBI lineage: Bacteria > Pseudomonadati > Verrucomicrobiota > Opitutia > Puniceicoccales > Oceanipulchritudinaceae > Oceanipulchritudo > Oceanipulchritudo coccoides. The sequence continues at coordinate 1,365,892 of NZ_JAAGNX010000001.1, read as the reverse complement.
AATCCATTCACGCTTGATCTCGAGCCCGTGCGAGCGGTTCAGGTATTCGATAACGGCATCTTCGACGCTCGTGTAAGGAATTGTGTAACCGTAGACCCCGTGCTCGACCCTGGCATGCAGGGCGGATCGGATTTCTTCCGGGGAGCGAAAGTCCATATCGGCAACCCACATGGGGAGAATGTCTTTGTCCTGATAACGCTGCCACTTCAAGCTGCCCGTGCGGGTCCGATCGGGATATGAATCAAAGTCAAAATGAGGATGCATGCAATTGGTCTTCACCCCTCTTTCGCGCAAAGGCAAAATAATTTGTCCTCCGATTGATCGATTTACCTGAATTCGGCCTTTGAAGGGCATTGACAAAGCAGAGCGCCGTTTCCTCTCTCAAAGATGTGCATGCCGATCCGACACAATCCTGCAAGGCGGTCCTATTCGATCTCGATGGGACCCTGATTGATCACTTCCGGGTCATCTTCCGCTGTTACGAATATGCCCTCGAAAAACTTTCCCTGAAGCCAGTGACCTACGAGCAGGTGCGGGCAGCCGTTGGGGGCTCAATTGTCATTACTTTTGGCAAGCTGATCCCCGAGGAGCACGTGGAGGAGGCAGTCGATTATTTTCGCGAGGAATTTGACCGAATTTGGCACGAGGACATTGAAATCCTGCCCGGTACCCGTTGGCTGCTGGAAAGCCTGCATGAACGCGGGCTCAAGCTCGCTGTATTCACCAACAAGGAAGGTGACCGGGCCCGGAGAATTCTCAAATACATCGGCTTGGATTCGCGTCTCGATGGGATATTCGGGACCCTCGACACGCCCTGGAGGAAGCCGCAGCCGGAATTCACCATGCACGTCCTGGAAGAACTCGGCGCGGATCCGCTTCATGCCTGCATGATTGGGGATTCTCCTTATGATGTGGATGCGGCCGCAGTGGCACAGATGCCGTGCTACACTGTCGCGACGGGTTCTCACACGGTAGCCCAATTGAAACAGGAAACCGACTCAGCCGGAGTGTTTAAAAACCTATTCGAACTGGGGGAATCCGTATTCGGACTTCCTCCAGCCAACCAATCCTCCTGACATGGCCGGACAGGGACAAAATTCACCAATTCATCCGGACAGCCTGAATGGGGTCCTGGAAAGAATTATCTACAGCAATCCGGAGAACCAGTTTTGCGTCGGTGAATTACGGGAGGAAAGCGGGCTCACGCACACCGTCACCGGGGTCATGCCCAATGTTCAATGCGGGGAAACCCTCGAACTGACCGGCAACTGGGAAACTCATCGGCAGCACGGACGCCAATTCAAAGTGGAATCCTGTTCATCCACCCTCCCCGCTTCTGTGTATGGAATTCGCAAATACCTTGGAAGCGGCCTCGTTCCCGGCATTGGAAAAACCTATGCCAGAAAAATCGTTGAGGCTTTCGGTAATGAAACCTTCGATATAATAGAAAATCATTCCGCGCGACTCCGGGAGGTTGAGGGCATTGGTCCCAAACGGGTGCACGAGATTAAGAATGCGTGGGACACCCAACGGGCAAGCCGGGAGGTCATGCTCTTCCTCCAGACCTATGGCGTTTCGGTCCGCAACTGCCTCCGCCTGGTCAAGCGCTATGGAAATCAGGCCAAGGCCATTCTTCTCGAGGATCCGTACACTACCGCTCGCGAAATTGACGGTATTGGATTCAAAACGGCAGACCAGATTGCACGAAATCTTGGATTCGGTTTCTCATCGCGAGAGCGCATTGAGGCAGGTCTTCTGCATGTGTTGAAGGATAAGGAATCCGAGGGCCATACGGCCCTGCCGCGACAGTTTCTTGTGGAAGAGGCGCACCGGCTCCTCGAAGTTGAAATTCAGGATATCGAACCCCACCTGGGGACATTGGTCGATGGCCAACACATGGTGCCTGCCGGGGGAACCGATTTCCTGCAACTGCCGGTGAACCAGATGCGGGAAAAGACCATTGCACGCCAAGTCATGCGGCTCAAGGAAACCGCTTCCTGCCTGCCCGCGATCAAGGTGGATGTAGCCATTGATTGGGCCCAGGAAAGAAGTCGAATCAGTTTTTCTCCCGAGCAGGCAGACGGTTTGCGCAAGGCCCTCAGTTCCAAGATCTCCATTTTAACAGGTGGACCCGGCACTGGCAAAACCACCATTCTGCGGAGTCTTGTCGAAATTCTCAGTGCGAAGAAGGTGCGGCTGGCCCTCGCCTCCCCGACCGGGCGTGCCGCTCAGCGCCTGTCCGAGTCGGCAAGGCATCCGGCCTCCACTCTTCATCGGCTTCTCAAGTTTGATCCGGCTAAAGGTGGCTTCACGATGAATGAAGATCATCCCCTGAACTGCCATTATGTGATCATTGACGAGGCCAGCATGCTTGATACCGGCCTTGCCTCGGCGATGTTCCGGAGCATTCCCTCGGATGCCCATCTGCTTCTTGTCGGCGACGTGAACCAGTTGCCCAGTGTCGGTGCAGGGAATGTATTGAATGACTTGATACAACATGCGGACATTCCCGTGGTTCGGCTTCAACAAGTCTACCGCCAGCGCGAGGAAAGCAATATCGTGACAACCGCCCACGCGCTGCTGGGTGGCCGGGCCTCCCCGCCCCGCACGGCAAATTCGCTGACCGATCTTGATTCGCGCTGGGACCTGCAATTCATCCCTGCCCCGGATCCGGGTGAATGCCTCAACCTGATTGAGGAGCTGATTTCCAAGTGGATTCCGCAAAGGCTGAAGCGAGTGGATCCTATTCGCGACGTGCAGATCCTTGCCCCAATGCATCGAGGGGTCACGGGCATCCGTCAAATCAACCTCACGATGCAGAAGCGTCTCAACCCGGGGGCCAAGGGTGTGGCTTTCGGGGATACGCTATATTCCATTGGCGACCGGGTCATCCAGACACGTAACAACTACGACAAGAATATTTTCAATGGCGACATGGGGACTGTCACGGCGGTCCATCCCGAAGCAGGAACCATTGCCGTGGAATTCGACGGGCGCGTCATCGATCTTGAGCGAATGGAGCTGATCGACATCGACCTTGCCTATGCGATCAGCGTGCACAAGTCACAGGGTAGCGAGTTTCCTGTAGTGGTTTGTCCGATACTAAAGCAGCATTACGTCCTGCTTCAACGGAATCTCCTTTACACCGCGATCACCCGTGGTCGGCGCAAGGTCTTTGTTGTCGGTGATCCCGTGGCGTGGGCCATGGCCGTGAACAACAATGAGCAACGGGAACGCTTTACCGCCCTGCCCCTCCAGCTTAAACCGGATTGGGTGCCGGATGAGAAGTGATAACTGCGATAAGCCATACTGATTTAAGCAGGCTGAATGCATTATCGTTGCGCCTTTAGTAAATCCCTCTAACCTCAAGGCGTCCCCCCGAGTAGATTTGCATCTACAGGAAATCACGCGAAAACCAGTAAGGGAGGAGAAGTAGATGAGAGGGAAACTTGCCGGCATGATGGGAATGTGCCTTGCGTTTTGTCCCGCAATTCATGGACAGACTGTCGATATTGCGGACTTTTTTATTTTGGAAGAGGATTATAAGCACACGATGGATGGCTGGGGCGACTGGGATGACTGGTGGCGGACCATCGGTTGGGATGTCAAGGTCAAGAAGGCATTCGGCTATGACAATCAAGGCATTCGCCAGCTCTCCATCTACATGCTTCGATACTCGGTCAGCTGGTCCTTTGATTTGGAAGTGACTCCATCGCATCTTCTCCTGCACAAATCTGTTTACCGGGACTTGGATTTTTCGATGGAGACCCGCGAGTTTCCCTATCCCGACCCGATCCCCTTCCTTCCCCGGTTGGTCACAATTGGTCATGAATACTCGATCGAGGCTGGGACGGAACTACCGGTCTTTTACAAGACCATTCGTATCGATGGCATCGAGGAGAAATCCTACGGAAGTTGGACTGTGCCAACACTGAGATTGGTTCTGACAGATGAATTGGATACCCTCACGCTTTGGCTGGCCCGCGATATTGGGATTGTCGAATTATACTTCGATTGGAAAAACGAGGTCCCGCCGGGGACGGCCGGGGCATATTTGACGGGTCCTGGAGGCGAATGGACAGCGCAGTTGGTGGATTGCCAATGGGGCAATACGCTTCGCGAAGGCACGGGCGGTTGGCGTACCCATCATTGGATGGGATTGATTTTTCCTCTTGCGATGAACTCCCCGTGGGCCTTTCAGGGCATGGGCTGGACCTACTGCACAGGCACCGATGACAATGAGTGGCTCTATCTGCCTGGCCATGGCTGGCTTTGGACAAACGCGACATACTACCCTCTTATGTACCGGCTTCAAGACGGCCATTGGATGAGTTATCGTATTCCAAGTGGCTTTCCAACGCGAGACCAGTGGTTCTACGACTGGAATATGCAGGAATGGGTTAACTTGGGTAATCCAGGTTGAGCGTTAAATAAAAATTCCCGAAATCGCGCCTGTATAGAGGCATGCCGCTGTTCCCCCGACCACGGAAAGCAGGGCCAGCCTGGACAAGTTACCCCGCTGCGAAGGGGCGAGTACGGAAATACCGCCGATCTGGATTCCCATTGAGCTGAAGTTGGCAAACCCACACAGTGCGTAGGTGGCAATGATCACGGAGCGTTCCGAAAGGACCCCGCCCTGCTGCATCATATTCCCCAGTTGCTCGTAGGCGACAAATTCATTGGCGACCAGCTTGATTCCGAGGAGCTGCCCGATGCTGAGAAGGTCACCAGACCCAATGCCGATGATCCAGGCTATTGGCGCAAAGATAATGCCAAATAAAAACTCCAGATTGAGTTCCAGGTAAGCCCCACCAGTTGCCTCGGCTACGACACCATGCAGGCCGGTTACCGAACCAAATGCCCCAATCAGGTAATTGAACAGGGCAATAAAGGCGAGAAAGGTAATCAGCATGGCCCCAATATTCAGGGCCAGTTGCATTCCCTGCGTGGTCCCTTGGCAGACTGCGTCAAAGGCGTTTTCCCCAAGCTTCTCCTTATTCACTTTCAGGGTGTAATCCACCTCATCGGTTTGCGGGATGAGAATCTTAGCGGCGACAATTGCCGCCGGGGCCGAAAGAAAGGACGCCGTCAGAAGATGCTTTGCAAAGATGGCCTGTGCTTCGGGATCGCTGCCCCCGAGGATCCACACGTAGGCCCCGAAGACGCCCCCGGCAATGGTCGCCATTCCCCCAGTCATGAGACACATCAGCTCGGAGTTGTTCATGTTGGCGATATAGGGCTTCACCATCAGCGGAGCTTCTGTCTGACCCACAAAGACATTGGCGGCCGCGGCAAGGCTTTCCGTCCCAGAGAGGCGCATCGACTTCTGCAAGAGCCAGGCAAACCCCTTCACCAGTACTTGCAACCAGCCGAGATAATACAGGAAGGAGGTCAGGGCGGAAAAGAAAATCACGGTTGGCAAGACCTTGAAGGCAAAGATCAGGCCGAATCCGGTAAACTGGTTTCCCTCACCACTAAGGGCTTCGTTTACCCGCTCCCAGAGATCAGGACCCGCACCCAGAAATCCAAAGACAAAGCGTGTCCCGGCATCGGTAAATCCCAGAAGGGCCACGAAGAAGCTGGAAATCCATTCAATCGGCTTGTCCGCATTGGGGACTTTCAAAATGACTGCGGCAAGAATCAGCTGAAAAAGCAATCCGCTGGCCACCAGCTTCCAATCGACGGCCCGCCGGTTCCGGCTGAACAACCAGAGAATCCCCGTCAGGCAAATAATCCCCAATAGTCCGCGCAAAGTCACCAGCAAGGTATCCATGCGATTGGTTTGTAGAAAGACCAGGGGAACCGCAAATCAAATGAATGCGGCGGCTTTGATATCCCAGCTAGCCCATGAAGAGTTTGCGGAAATTTTTCTCCAACTGAACGGCCAATTCCTCAAGGGGCAACTGCCGCAACTCCGCCAGCATCGCATAACTGGATTGTATTTCCAATGGATGATGGAGGCGCTGCCCTTGTGCATCCTTAATGGGAAACCGGCATAAGTCTTCCGGCGGGACCATGTCCGGGGCGTCTGTTTCGGCCAGAAGGCGATCCTCCGGGCAAGCCCGTATGGCATCGCGCATGCGCTTGCGACCCGGATCGGATGCATAGGAGGAAAAAGAAACATGCCCTCCCAGATCCAGCAATTGAAAGAGGACTTCCTTCGATCCCCCGAACCCATGCACAAGAAAACCTCTTCGCAGCGCCGGGCCCGTCCGGATGGAATCCACAAGAAGCCCCCAGGCACGCAGGCAATGTATGGAAGGAACAAGATCCTCCTCATGGGCCATTTGCAATTGCCGAGCAAAGACCTCCAGCTGCAAGCGGTCGTCTCGAACCTGAATCCAGTGGTCCAGCCCAATCTCCCCGACACTTGCCGCACCGCTTTTCAGGAATCGACGCAATTGTGATTCCCAATCTACCGGTAACTGGTCCACACACCAGGGATGAACCCCGTAGGCTTTCAAAACTGTCGTTTCATCAGTCGAGGAAACATCCTGGACCGCCTGCCAATCATCCGGCCGTGTTCCGTTGCAAACCTGTGCCTTGATCCCCTCAAACTTTACCTCCGGCCCGATGGCATCGATCAAATCCGGATCCTGCCGATGCAGATGTGCATCGAAATACTTCACCCCCTCAACTGGGGTGATGCTGCTCATTTTTCCGCACCTGACTCGAGACAGGATTCAGCGAATCGTTTGATCCTTTCATCCACTTTTCCCAATCCATTTCTGCGATTACTTGAGAGATGCTGGTCAACCCCGACCTCTTCGAGAAACTTCACATCGCCACTGAGGATTGTCTCCGGTGTTTCGTCACTGTAGTAATCACAAATGATAGTCGCAATTCCCTTCACAATGGCTGAATCCGAATCAGCGCTGAATGAACAAATGCCCTCCTTGAATCCGGGAACAAGCCAAAGCTGTGACTGGCAACCCTCCACCCGGAAGGTATCTGTGCGAAGCTCCTCCGGGATGGTCTCGCGGTCCTTGGCATAATCGACAATATAGGTAAACCGCTCAAACCGGTCGGGCAGGTAACTCATGTCGTCAACGATACGCTTGCGCTTTTCTTCTAATGACATCGCTTCAAAGTTTAGGACCTGTCGGGGATTGTCAAATTTCCAGACAGGTGTTTACCTGTCTCCATGATCGAGGGAATGCAGTTTCGTGTACTTGCCGATTATGAGGTAAACGATCCTCATCCTCTACGCCTGCTGGCAGGAACCGAGGTCAAGGCCATCAAGACGGATAACAGCTGGCCGGGCTGGCTTTGGATTGAATCGGACGGGCAAAGCGGCTGGATCCCCGAAAGTTATCTCGCGGAGTCTCCTGACGGACGACTGCGGACCAGTCGGGAATTCAACGGTACGGAACTATCCGCCCTAAGACATGCAATTCTGAATGCCCTTGAGACTGAATCCGGATGGATTTTCGCCCGCTCAGAGTCTGGTGAGACAGGCTGGTTTCCAATGTTTAACCTTCGGCCTCACCAGAATACTTGAAAATCGTCGTACTCATGCCGGGCAGGGTGATTTTCATGGAATGCCCGTGCTGATCCCAGGCGATCGGGTCGGTCTTGACCCCGCCAAGGTTGCCCGTTCCTTCCCCACCATAATGGCTCGCAGAGGAATTCAGGACTTCCTTCCAGAATCCGGGGTAAGGAACCCCCAAGGTGTAACCGTAACGGTTCACAGGCGTGTAGTGGCCGACGACGAGTATCGTGTCTTCCGGATTTTTTGACTTTCTCAAAAAGGCCAGGACCGAGCTGTCCGCGTCACCCGCAGAGACCCATTCAAATCCCTGTGGATCGGTGTCCCCAGTGACCAGGGCAGGCTCCTCCTTGTACAATTGGTTCAGGTCCCGGATAATATCGAGAATGCCCGAGTGGTCCTTGTATTGAAGGAGGTGCCAGGCAAGGCTGTTGTCGTAGGACCATTCATCCGACTGGCCAAACTCCTGGCCCATGAAAAGGGTTTTCTTTCCCGGCCAGGCCCACATGAGGGCATACAGGGCACGAAGGTTGTGCGATTTCTCCGTTATGCTCCCCGCCCCCATCTTCATCAGCATGGAGCCCTTTCCGTGGACAACCTCATCATGGGAAAAGCACTGCACGAAATTCTCGGAATACTGGTAGATCATCCCGAAGGTGAGATTGTTCTGGTGGAACTTCCGGTAGATGGAATCCTTTTCGAAGTACTGCAGCGTGTCGTGCATCCAGCCCATGTTCCATTTAAAATCAAATCCGATACCGCCTTCCTCGACGGGCTTGGAAATCCCGGAAAAGGCAGTCGACTCCTCGGCGATCATGAGAACTCCCGGATAATAGTCATGGACCAGCTTGTTGGTCATTTGCAGGAACTCGATCGCCTCGAGATTCTCGCGGCCGCCATATTTGTTTGGAATCCATTCCCCCTCCTTGCGTGAATAATCAAGGTAAAGCATGGAGGCCACGGCATCCACCCGGAAGCCGTCGATATGGTAGCGATCCAGCCATGACAAGGCACTTCCCAAAAGAAAGGCTTTTACCTCGTGTCTCCCGAAATTGGGAATCAGGGTTCCCCAGTCCTGATGGAATCCCTGACGCGGATCTTCGTGCTCGTAAAGGGCCGAGCCGTCAAATTTGCCAAGGGCAAAAGCGTCCGTCGGGAAGTGCGCCGGAACCCAGTCCATGATCACGCCGATGCCAGCTTTGTGCAACTCATTGACAAGATACTGAAAATCCTCGGGCGTCCCGTAGCGCTGAGTCGGGGCAAAGTACCCGGTCACCTGATATCCCCAGGAACCTGTGAACGGGTGCTCGGCCAATGGCATGAACTCCACATGTGTGTAATTGAGATCGACCACGTAACGCGTTAGCTCTTCGGCCATTTCGCGATAAGTGAAGGGGCGTCCTCCGTCCTCAACCTTCCGCTTCCATGACCCGAAATGCACTTCATAAGCGCTGATCGGGGCATTTTTCCAGTCAGTCTGTGACCGCCGCTTGATCCACTCGTCATCTTCCCATTGGAAACCCGTCACATTACGGATGACGCTGGCATTGTGAGGTGGTGCTTCAAAATATGTTCCGTAGGGATCCGTTTTCAGGTGCAGGTTTCCGCCTTCGTCACGAATCTCGTATTTGTACTTATTTCCCTCGGCAATGCCCGGAATAAAGATTTCCCAGACCCCAGAGGACCCGAGCGCACGCATTTGGTGATATCGTCCGTCCCATCGGTTGAAGTCACCGACTACGCTGACCCGCTTTGCACTTGGGGCCCAGACCGCAAAGCTGACACCGGCCACCTCGTCGACGGTTCGCACGTGCGCCCCGAGCTTGTTATAGATTCGATGATCGTCACCCTTGTTGAAAAGATAAAGGTCCTCATCACTGAGACAGGGAAGAAAGCGGTAGGGATCGTAAAACTGGCGAATTTCCCCGTTCCCCTGCTGAACCCGCAAGCGGTAGGTGAAGACCTCCGAGCGGCTCTTGATTTCGCCCTCGAAGAATCCGTACTCGCTGGTTGATTTTAATGGAAAACGCTCATCCGTTTCAACATCCACGACTTCACAGGTTTCAGCGTCCTGTAGGAATGCCCGGACGACCAATCCCTTTTTATAGGGATGCATGCCGAGGCACTGGTGGGGGTGATGGTGCAGGGCCTCTGTCAGGCGCTTGAATTCTTCCTTGGCTACGATCATCGGTAAATAGGGTTAAATGGGTCTTGAGATTGGGTTCGTGATCGCACGGAAGTGCATCTAGTGCAAGAGATTTCACCCACAACGCAGGCATAGTGACCGTGCACGAAAATAACGCTTGAGCCTCGTGGGCGTAAACTCATCCTGAAGGCGTCGTGAAGAACCTTATCCGAACCTGCAGCCTTATTCCTCTGATTTTCCCGGTTTTACCGGTTTCAGCTCAAGCTCCAGAACTCAGCGCCGATGCCCCGATCGCCTATTCAGAGGACACGGGCATGCTGATTGCCACCGGCAACGCTGTCTACACCGATGAGGACACGACCGTCGAGGCCGAGGAAATCCTCTACAACCGCGATTCCAATAAGATTGAGGCTTCCGGAAATGTCCGCGTGACTCGCAAAGGCATCCGCTTGCTGGCCAACGCTGTCACCTACGATGCCTCGAACAAGACCTTCTCTGCAGATCAATTCCGGGCAGGTTATCCACCCGCTTTCATCAGCGGGGAATCCTTCTCGGGAAGCCTCGAACAGATTGATTTCAACAATATCCACCTCTATTTCCAGGAGCCAGTCCCGGGTTCGGCAAAGCTCTCAGTGGGCCGTGCAACCTATGTCTCGAATGAGTATCTCAGGGCCGAAAATGTCGGCTTTTCCACCTTCGGTAATTTCCATCTTCCCCTGCCCGGCTTTACTTATGTTTTCGGTACCCCGGCCATTGATTTGGATGTTTCGGCGGGTTACCAGGACAATCTTGGGGCTTATCTACAGACAGAATGGCTTTACCCTTTTTTCCAGACGCTTTCCCTCGGGGCCAATTTCGACCTTTATTCCCAGCGAGGGGTCTTGGTGGGTCCAGTTCTGGAGTACAGAAGCCAGGACCGGCGGATAAAGGCCTTTCTCAGTAGCGGCTGGATCCAGGATAATTCCCGCAAGGAACGCGGAATCGATATTCTGGGCGAGCCAATCGAAGAGGACCGGGGATTTGTCGATTTCGGAATTCAGTGGAGAAATGAGGGAAGCCTTCAATTCCAAGGTCGAGGGACCTACTTGAGCGATTCCGAAGTACTCCGGGACTTTCGCCGAAATGCCTATTTCGATCGTTTTCACCCGGATACCTTTGCGGATTTCACATGGCAGAAATCCAGTTTTCTGCTGAATGTCTTCGCCCGCACGCAGATCAACGACTTTTACCAGATGGTCGAGCGCCTGCCGGAAGTACGGGCGGAGTGGCTTCCCTCTGAGATAGCCCGGACCGGTTTCTACATCCAGGCGGCCGCGACCGCCACACGCTACCGCCTGCAGGAGATTATCCCCTCCACAGGAACAGTCCTTTTCCCCTCTAATTCTCTCGGTCTGCCATCCATGCCGATTGCAGGCGGCCTTTTTCCTGGAGATATGGTCAGCTCGGAAGTTTACCAGCGCCTGGACGGGACTGCGACCATCACCCGCCCGTTCCACGGTCCTTCGGGAATAGATCTTGTTCTCCGGGGAGGTGCCCGATGGAGCTATTATACTTCAGACAATCCCTTTCCGAGTGGAACCACCAGCGATGAGCGCCTGATGGGCGAGCTGGGCTTTGACCTGTCCCAAACGCTTGCCCGGACCTATTCCGTTGAATTGCCGAAGCTGGGTATCGAAAAACTCTACCATCAATCCCGTGTCTCCCTGAAATACCGGTGGCATCCAGGTGCTGAAGAGGCCCCCAATGCCCCACCTTTTGACTTGTACCCATACCACGCCAGCCCGACCACACTTGATCTCGCCGATCTCTGGCAAGTGGACGGGCTCCGTGATTGGAGCGTAGCCCGGTTTGGTTGGGAGCACGAGCTCATGGTTGCCGGTTCTGAAGGCAATTACCGGGATTTTCTCAGGCTGAATTTCTACCAGGATCTGCTCCTCTCCGAGGACCGTGGAGAAGATCAATGGGAGGCCTTTTACGCGCAGTTGGACTTCACTCCGGCAGCATGGTTCCGTCTGCAGTTTGCACAGAAATTCCGCCCCGAAGGCTTTACAAATGAAGCAGCCTTCATGCGGGCAACCGTACGCAGCTCAGACCTTTGGTCAGTCAGCTTTCAAGCGGAATACTTGAAGAGTGCCATTGAACAGTACCGGGTTGATGGTTGGTACCGGCTTAGCGAAACCGTCGGACTGTTCGGGAACTGGCAGTATGATGCCTTCCTGAAGACCTGGAGCCTGCAACGCTACGGGGTTTCCAAACGGTTTGCCAATACCTGGCAGGTTGAGCTTTATTTGACCCTGACCGATGCGGATGATCGCCGGGGCGATTTCGGGGTCGGCATCCGCGTGAACTGGCTTTCCTTCTAAGGGATCTCCTCATGGCAGAACAAAAACAAGCCGAACAACCCCTTATCAGGGCCTTTGATCATGCGGTGAGCCTGCCGGTCTTCGAAGGACCGCTGGACCTGCTCCTTTTCCTGATCAGGAAGAATGAAATCGATATTTACGATATCCCGATTGAGCGGATAACCCGTCAATACCTGGAGATTCTCCGCAGTATGGAACACCAGAAACTGGAAGTGGCTGGCGACTTTTTTGTCATGGCAGCCACCCTGATGCAGGTGAAAAGCCGCATGCTGCTCCCAAAGGATGAGCAACTGCCCGGAGCTGACGAGGACGAGGGGGATGAAGTCGACCCGCGCTGGGAACTTGTCCAGCAACTGATCGAGTACAAGAAGTTCAAGGACGCCTCCGGCAAGCTGGGCGAATTAATGGAAGAGGCACAAAACACTCTCTTCCGGGATTACTTTATAAAGGCGGAAGAAAAGATTGAGCGACCTCTGCGCCCGACAGATGCGGTCTCCATGTGGAATACCTTCAACCAGGTACTGAGGCGGCTCTCTGAAAAGATCGTCATCGGACAAATTCACGATGACACGATCACTATCGCTGAGAGAATGGAAGATATCCTTGAGGAGATCCAGGCCCGCCCGGAATTCCGGTTTTCCGAACTCATCAAGGGCCCGGTCAGCATCCCTTATGTCATTTCTACCTTTCTCGCCCTCCTCGAGCTGGCGCGGTTGCGAAAACTGGTTCTCGAACAGAACACAGGCTTTGATGATATCATTTGTACCGCCTTCAAGGAATAAAGTCGCTTGAAATTTCTCCCAACTGCATATCAATAGACACATCAATGGATGGGAAAAAGTCAGTACACTTGCTAGGAGTCGGGCTGGATAACGATGATGGACACAAGCGCCTCACACAGGCCGAGAAGTTCTCCATCATCGGAGGGTCCGAAGAGACACACGAGCGGATGACCGAAACCCTGATCAAGACTGTGGAGGATTTGAAAGTGAAGGGCAAAGAGCTCGAATCCACTGATACCAAGGAGCTTGCCGAAATCATCCATAACAATACGCCCCGCTAATTTGCTTTTTTCAAAACAATACCTAAGGATAAAATTATGTCAGATGCGATAATCAACGTGAGTGAAGCAACATTCGACGAAACGCTTTCGTCCACAGCCAATCCGGTTATAGTGGATTTTTGGGCTCCCTGGTGCGGTCCTTGCCGGACAATTGCCCCCATCCTCGAGGAAGTGGCCAAGGAAAAAAGTGGCTCCGTCACGGTTACCAAGGTAAACGTGGACGAAAACCAGGGGCTCGCTCAGAAGTATAATGTGCGCGCTATTCCAACCATTTTGTTTTTCAAGGATGGAGAGCTCAAGGACCAAGCCGTTGGCTTGCTCTCCAAGGACGACTTGATCAAAAAGGCGGAAGCGCTCTAGGATTTAATTTCCCTCCCCTACATAGAAAGGGTCGGGTTCGCTTCGGCGGCCCGGCCCTGTTTTTTTCTCCTTTTCATGAGTGGAACAGACTGACAGCATGCTCCCAACATGAAGACGGTCGCCATTCTCAACGGTCCGAACCTGCATCGCCTAGGCAAGCGGGAACCGGCCATCTACGGATCTCAGACACTCGATGAGCTCATTTGCGGCATACGCAAAATTGCGAATGCTCAAGGCGTGGCGATAGAGCATTTCCAGAGCAACCATGAAGGGGAACTGATTGACAAGATCCACGCCTGGTCCGACGCCGGAATTAAAATGGGCATCATCAACGGGGCTGGATTCACCCACACGAGCGTTGCCCTGCGGGATGCAATCGCCGCCAGCTCAATTGAATTTGTCGAAGTGCATATCAGTCACATCCACAGCCGTGAGCCGTTTCGGCATACATCCCTGACTGCCCCAGTCTGCATTGCCCAGATTTCCGGTCTTGGCGCATTTGGCTATGAAGCCGCCCTCGAATTTCTCCTCAGCCGGGACAGCTGACTCAGATCCAGCCGCCGAAACCAAGGGCGAAGATCAATAGGCGCAAGGTGATATTGGTCGCAACAGCCGCAGCCAGATCATCCACGACTACGCCAATTCCGCCCGGGTACTTCTGCAGGTTCTTGATTCCGAATGGCTTCAGGATATCAAAGAGCCGGAATAGCCCGAATCCTGCCAGCATGTAAAGCCAGACATGGCCGGTTTCCGCCATCAGTCCATTCATCCCGATAAAGCAAATTGGCACGGCCACAACTTCATCGAGGATCATCTCACCTGGATCACGCTTGGCCATGCGCCGTTCCCCCTCGTCGCAGAGAAGAATCGCCAAACCCACCAACAATGCTGTCAGCACTACCTGCCCGACCAGGCCGATTTGAAAAAAGACCAAGGTGTACAGGAGAATTCCAAGGAGCGTGCCATTGGTTCCCGGAGCTTTGCCCCAATTTCCAACTGGTCCGCAAGTACAGGCCGAAATCACCGCCTGACTCGGTAACTGGGCAAGAAACAGCCTGACCTCGGGTTTCATGACTCTAGTTCCGGATTTGTACGCCCTGGGATAAGCACCCAGCCATACTTCCTGAGATACTTGTAGCCCGAGCCGATGGTCAGCCAGGCGGCCAGAACGAAGTACAAATAGGCGTTGATCCTGACAAAGGTCCCGAAAAGAGACAGGTCCGCGCCTATCCAGGTTGCAACGTCGCGCTCGAACATCGGAATGGCAAAAAAGACACAGATCGCCGTGGTTTGCCAGATGGTCTTCCGCTTACCCGATTTTTCCGCTGCAAGGACAAGGTTTTTACGCGTTGCGACAAAGCGAAGAATGGTAATCCCAATCTCGCGGACAGCGATCAGGGCGACGATAATACTTGCCAAAAGGAGTGGCTCGATAAGGCCCAGCCAGACTAAAAGAATGAAAGACCCCAGTGTCATCACCTTGTCCACTGTGGCATCCATGATCTTTCCAAAGTTGGTAATCAGGTTGTATTTCCGGGCAATGTATCCATCGAGAAAGTCCGATACAGAGCCGTAGAGAATACAGAAAAAGGCCAGTGTAGCGGCTCCAGTCCACTCCTGCAGGACCAACCAGAGGAGGGCGATAAGCACGCCGATGCGGCTGAATGTGATGAGATTGGGTAAGTGGCGCATGTAAAATCCTCTGCCTTCTATGGATTTTCAGGGAGCTTATTCCAAGGATAATCGATCTGAAAAGAGTTCATTTCACAATCAGCTCCTTTTTTGCTTAACCTGCCCCACCGAATGCCTTCATGATGTTCTCCTATTATGGCAACTGCCGTCTACCCAGGAACTTTCGACCCAGTGACCAATGGTCATTTGGATATACTACACCGTGCCTGTCATATTTTTGACAAAGTGATTGTCGGTGTGGCACCAAACGAACTCAAGGGCCCCCTGTTTACCGCTCAGGAGCGCATCGACCTGATTGAATCCAATGTCAAGGACTGGCGCGTCGAGGTGAAAATCTTTGAGGGCTTGGTGGTGGATTTTGCACGCAAAAACAATGCCACAGTGCTCATTCGCGGCTTGCGGGCCGTCTCCGATTTTGAGTTTGAATTCCAGATGACGCAAATGAATCGCGATCTGGATGGGGAAATTGAGACAATCTTCCTCATGCCGGGAGCCACTTATTTCTTCACCAGCTCGCACCTGATGAAGCAAGTGGCCTACTACGATCCAGAACGCATTTCGAAGTTTGTCCCCTTGAATGTGGCCGCCGCCCTCAAGCGGAAATTTGACCATATATAAGTAATTTTATGGGAACTACATCGCCCTCCGCGCCTTCCTCCAAACACGCAATCGGAGTTGTCTGGCTGACGGTCTTCATCGATCTGGTTGGATTTTCCGTCATTTTCCCAATCTTTCCTGCCATGCTGGACTGGTATCTCCCGAGGGAAGAATCGGGATCCATGCTCCACACATTGATTGGAATTTTCAAGGGACTGACCCATGGGGACAACCAGCAGTTTCTTGTCGCAGTGCTGTTCGGCGGCTTGCTGGGATCGCTCTACAGTGTCCTCCAGTTTTTCTCCTCCCCCTTCTGGGGACGACTCTCAGACCATCATGGCCGCCGGAAAATCCTCCTCATCACAACGACCGGCACCGCGGTTGCCTACGCCTTATGGATTTTCTCGGGTAGTTTCTGGGTGCTGGTTATTTCCCGTGTACTCGGTGGAATCATGGCTGGCAATCTGGCAGTTGCCACAGCCTCCGTTGCCGACCTGACGGATTCCTCAAAACGATCCAAGGGGATGGCCTTGATTGGCGTGGCCTTCGGATTGGGCTTTATCCTCGGACCTGCCCTTGGAGGTTTGGGGTCTTTGGTCGACCTTGGGGTCAACCCGCAGTCGACAGCCGCCTTCGGACTCACCCCCTTTTCATTTCCCGCTCTCCTGGCTTTCTTGATGGCCCTCTTCAATATCGTCTGGGTCTGGCGCGCCTTTCCGGAAACGCTGGATGCCACCCACATGGAGGAAAACAGGAAAAAGCCCTCTCCCCTGCTTCGCCTTGGCTCGAAAATTCCTGATGTCCGGAGGGCCCTCAAAGTCTATTTTCTATTCATTTTCGCGTTTGCCGGAATGGAGTTCACCCTGACTTTCCTTGCCTTGGAACGGCTTCTATACGAACCGCACAACATGGCCCTGCTCTTTTTGTTCATTGGCCTTGTTCTTTCCCTGACTCAGGGTTTTGTCGTCCGACGATACGCACACCGTTTTGGGGAGAGAAACTTCACGACGCTGGGATTGCTCAGCGCCTGCCTATCCCTGATTTGTCTCTCCATTAGCCAGTCGACGGGGCTCTTTTATACGGGACTGGCCCTTCTGGGGTTCGGTGTTGGCTGCGCCAGTCCTTCGCTTTCGGCCCTCGTATCCCTTTATTCTCCTGCAAACCGGCAGGGCTCCGAGCTGGGGGCCTTTCGGTCCATTGGTTCCATGGGGCGCGCCTTGGGTCCGCTCTACGGTGCAGGCTTGTATTGGTGGATGGGCTCACAAGTGGCCTACCTGACCTCGGCGATCCTGTTATTTGTCGCCGTCCTGTTTTCCATCCTGCTACCCAACCCTACGCAGGAGCCCGCCACGGAAAAAAAGTAACCTGATGCTTAGGGGGTATTGGTTCTCAGGTAGTAACGAACCCTTGTACCGGCAACCTGCAGGTATCCAGTTCCCAAGTTTCCATCATCAATTTCCTCATCCAGGCTGAGAATATCTGCCAAGGTGATATTGAACGTGTTCTCTCCCTGCTCGACGAGCTGGATATAAGCCTCACGGTTTGCAGGATTGGGATCAGACGTATACACCCAGGTATACACACCGCCGATCGGCGTTTTGCTGAGCCAAGCCGTGCTGAGCAACTGTTTATCCACATTCATTCCCGGTACATAGGTTCCCGGCGTGGTATGGGTTGCGGGATAGTCAGCATTCTCAAGGGCGTAGGTCGTAAAGGCATCCGAGAAAATACGCAGGTCATTCGCGAGAGTGGAGAACCGGGACTTTTTAAGAATTATCGAGAAAAGGGGAATGGCGAGTGCCGCCAAAATCCCGATAATAGCCACGACAATGGCAATTTCCACCAAACTGAACCCGGACTTTCCTTTACGTTTCATAATTGGATAACTTGCGGAAATCATCCCAATTGAAAAGAAGAAAATGGTACTTGCCGGTCAGTGCTCGGACTTCAACTCGCGAGACATGAGGGCTCGAATGGCCTCCCCGGCGGTCTGGCCTTCGTACAAGATCCTGTAGATTTGCTCGAGGATCGGAGCATCAATCCCTTTTTCCACACAAATATGGTGAAAGCAATGGGATGTCCGGTAACCCTCAACCGTCATCTGTTTCTCCTCAATCAGGCTCTTGATGCTTTCCCCTTTTGCATAGAGCTCGCCGAAGGTACGGTTACGGCTTTCCTCGCCATTGCAGGTCAGGACCAGGTCACCAAAGCCGGTGAGTCCGTAAAAAGTCTCGATGCTCCCGCCGAGAGCCACGCCAACCCGGACCATTTCATGGAGGGCACGCGTCAACAAGGCGGCACGGCTATTGTCACGCAGACCCAGCCCGTCGCACATGCCGGAGGCTATGGCATAAACATTCTTGAGGCAACCCCCCAGCTCAACCCCCACCATATCCGTACTGGTGTAGACCCGCAGATTCTCACCACTGATAGCTTCCTGCAGGGCAAGTTTGAGCTCATCGGAAGCGTTTGTCGCAAGGACAAGTGCAGATGGCTGTCCCTCCGCTACCTGACTTGCAAAAGTCGGTCCGCTGAGCACTCCATGGAAATACCCGGGAAGTTCTTTTTCGAGAATTGTGCTGGGAATATCGTTGGTCCCTTCCTCAAGCCCTTTGCAAATGGTAATGAAAAGCTTCAGAGATTTTGCCTCCCCCAGCTGACTACGGACATTCTGACAAACGGATCGGAGAAATTTCGACGGGCAGGCAAGGATACAGACATCCGCTTCCATGAGAGCCGGCTTGATCTCGAATCCGATCTGGAGATCGCTGGGCAATGGATGCCCCGGGAAAAACCGCTTATTCTCACGGCAAGAGCCCATGTCCATGGCCTCCTCAAGCGTATGGGGAACCAAGGTCACTGAGTGCCCGTTCCGGCTCAAATGGATGGCGAGGGCGGTGCCCCAGGCCCCGGCAGGAAGAATGCAAATATTCATGGGTAACTCGAGTTAGGAGGTGATGTGCTCGTGAATGAACTTTTTAACGGACTCAGGATCCGGTTCAAGCACATAGGAACACGGTTCGATGGCTTTCAATTCCTCCAGCCTGGGCGATTTTGGATGTTCGCCAATCGAAAGCTCAATCGTTTCCGGAAATTTGGCGGGATCGGCCGTCCCGAGAACCACGCGGGTCCCGGATTCAGGCAAATTCTGGAATCCACAAGCGGTATGCGGGTCGAGAACGTATCCATATTGTTCATGGATATCCCGGATATGGGCCTGGATATCCGCGTCGGTTGCCCGGCTTGCCGAAAAGGTATCCCGGTTGAAATCAGCAAATGTGTACTGTCCGGAATCCCGGAACTGCGACATGATTTCCCGCACCCGCGCAGGATCCTGCCCTTCATGAAAATAGAGGAATCGCTCAAAATTGCTGGCGATCTGTATATCCATGGATGGTGCGCTGCTGGGGTGGACTGAATGGACCTCGTACTTGCCTGTCGTGAAAAGTCGATACAGGATATCATTCTGATTGGTGGCGATATGAAAGCCCTTGACGGGCAGGCCCATCTTTTGTGTCCACCAACCGGCGAGGACATTTCCAAAATTCCCAGTAGGCACGACAAAGGTGAGGTTTTCCCGTTCCTCTTCGGGAAGCCGGAAAAACGCGTAGATATAATAGACACACTGGGCCAGGACGCGGGCCAGGTTGATTGAATTGACCGCGCTCAAATGGGCGGAATGGCGAAACTCCAGATCACCAAAGACTTCCTTGATGCTGTTCTGGGCATCGTCAAAGGTCCCATCAATCCCGATTGCATAGACATTGTCGGCCCGCGTGCAGGTCATCTGCCGCTCCTGCAGGGCGGAAACCCCGCCACGTGGATACAGGATAAAGATATTCACGCCTTCCTTTCCAAGGAGGCCATGGATTGCTGCCGCGCCGGTATCACCGGAAGTGGCGCCAAGTACATTAATTGGATTACCAGTCCGCTGAATCTGGGCCTCATAGAGGTTGCCCAGTAGCTGAAGGGCAAAATCCTTGAATGCGAGTGTGGGGCCATGAAACAACTCAAGAACATGAAGTCCTTTCTCAAGTGTTTTCAACGGGGCCGTATCAGGATGGCTGAAATCAAGGTAGGCATCCCGGACACATTGCTTGAGGACAACCGGATCGAGATCGGTGGCGAAGAGCTTGAAAAACTCCTCGCAAAGATCCGCGTACCCAAGCCCTTCCCAGTCTTTCAAAAATGGACGCAAATCCGGCAGGTCCATCGGGACATACAGGCCTCCGTCGGGGGCCAAACCAGTTGCCACGGCTTTGGTAAAGGAAAGCGGATCGGACTGGCCACGTGTTGAAACGTACTGCATGTGCCGACTACTCCTTGTCCAAATCAAAGGAAGTATGGATCACGCGAACCGCATCGTCCGCCTTCTCCAAATCAACAGCGACCGATATCTTGATCTCACTTGTGCTGATAAGCTGGATATTGATGCCGTTCTCCGCGAGCGCCGTAAACATTTTCGAGGCAACGCCTGAATGACTCCGCATGCCAATCCCGACTACGGAGACTTTCGCCATCCGGTCTGCCAGGTCGACTTTGCCGCGGCCCAGCTTCCCCAGACACTCGGTCACTGCCTTCTCGGCTTTGTAAGCCTCGTCCGAGGCAACCGTAAAGGTAAGGTTGGCAATCCCGTCACGCCCGAGATTCTGCACGATCATGTCCACATTGACCTTCGCGTCGGAGAGGTCCTGGAAGACCTTGGCAGCCGCACCGGGTTGGTCGGGCAATTCACTGACAACAACTTTGGTCTGGTTCTTGTCGCAGGCGACACCACGCACCACAACGTCTTCAAGAGTAATATCCGCTTTCACAATCGTTCCTGGATTATTGTTATAACTGTTTCGTACCTCAAATGGCACATCATGCTTGTTGGCAAATTCCACTGCTCGTGACTGCATTACCTTGGAGCCAAGGCTGGCCAGCTCGAGCATCTCCTCGTAGGCAATTTCCGGCAGTTTGCGGGCGTTGGGCACGACCCGGGGATCGGCCGTGTAGACACCATCCACGTCCGTGTATATCTGGCAGATATCCGCCTTGAGGGCGGCCGCCAGGGCAATCGCTGACAAATCCGAACCGCCGCGACCGAGGGTTGTGATCTGGCCAGTCTCATTCATTCCCTGAAAACCAGCAACTATGACCACTTTCCCGTCATTCAACTGCTGCGGAATGTCCCCGCCGCTAATATCAATAAGGCGGGCCTTCGTATGGACGCTGTCCGTCACAATGCCGGCCTGCGCACCCGTACGGGATACCGCAGGCTGGCCGATAGCATGAAGGGCGATGGAGGTCAGGGCGATTGTTTCCTGCTCACCGATGGAAAGGAGCATGTCCATTTCCCGATCATCCGGTTGCTCGTGAAGGGTCTTTGCATCCGCGACAAGCCGGTTGGTCACGCCACCACGGGCGGAAACGACAACCACAACCTGGTTCCCCTCTTCACAGGTCTGCTTGACTCGCGCCGCGACTGCCTGAATCCGCTCAAGGTCCTTGACCGAACTGCCGCCGTATTTTTGTACGATGAGTGCCATAATTTATCCTCTCTTCAACCCAGGCGCTGGGCAAAATCGGCAATGCGCAAAAGGAAGGGTTTCTTCAGCAAAGACCGGTGGCGCTTCAATACAGCAACGGCTGATGCCATGGCTGCTTCACTACAAACGTGTGTCGTCAGGACAAGGTTTGCCGAGCCACTCGTTCCGTTGGGCTGCTGCATGACGCTTTCGATACTGATGTCCTGCTTGGAAAGAATATTCGCTACTTCCGCGAGTACACCCGGTTGGTCTTTTACGGAAAGGCGAATGTAGAATGAGCGGTAAACATCTTCAAGTCGGGCCAGTTTCAAGTCTTGCCGGTTGACGGGCTCCTCGGGTTGGATCCCGTGTGAAATGGCCGTCACAGCATCAACAACATCACTGATCACCGCACTGGCCGTTGCATCCTGACCGGCCCCCCTTCCAATGTAGACACTCTCACCGACGATATCGCCGGTCACGGAGATCGCGTTGAAGACCCCGTCCACGTTGGCAAGGATCATGTCTGAGGGAACCAAGGCGGGTTGCACGCTGGCAAAAAGGTGGTCATTCTTGAAATCGCGCAAAATAAGGGCCAGCAACTTGATCTTATAGCCGAGCCGTTGCGCCCACTGGATATCCTCAAGCGTGATCTCCCGGATACCTTCTACCGGCATTTTCTTCAAAGGTATCCATTTTCCATGGGCAAGGTAGGCAATGATAACGGCCTTGTGGGCAGCATCCCATCCATCCAGATCCAGGCTCTCGTCCGCTTCGACATATCCGAGGCGGCGGGCATCCTGCAGAATTGTCTCGAAGGACTGCATTTCGCGCTCCATCCGCGTGAGGATGTAATTGCAGGTACCGTTGAGGATTCCGTAGATCTGCGGAAACTGGTTCACGACAAGGCCTTCCCGCAGGGCCTTGATAATCGGAATCCCCCCGGCCACACTGGCCTCAAAATAGATATGCGCGCCGTTTTCCTTGGCCAACCGGAACAAGGCATCGCCGTGATCACAGAGCAGGGCCTTGTTCGCTGAAACAACAGTCTTCCCGTTCTTGAGGGCAGCCTTGGTCACCTTGAGGGCCTCATCGGTTCCGCCCATTAATTCACACAGCACATCAATTTCCGGATCATTGGCGAGTGACATTGCGTCATCGGTGAGAACCTTTTGTGAAATCCGGATAGCCCTCTTTTTTGAAAGATCCCGGACCGCCGCCCGTTCGAGCGAATACTGGCAACGCATGCTGGACTCGAGTTCCTTGCGCCGAGCCCGCAGGTGCTTCCAAACCCCCTGCCCCACAGTTCCAAGCCCGGCAATGGCCACTTTGATTTTGCGTGAATTTGTCATGATTTCCTACTACGCCCGGCGCGGTTTTCCGTTCCGGCCAGAAGGCGTTGAATGTTTGCGCGGTGACGAACTAGAATGAGAATGGCGAGAAATACACAGAGCCAGAAACTGGCCTGATCGGATTTCAGGAAAAAGGCACTTACAGGCAGGCTGACCCCAAGAACCAGACTGGCAAGGGAGACATACCGTGAAATAAGAAACACAATAAGCCACAAGATGGCACCGATCAGCATGACCAGTGGCAAAAGCGTAAACAAGCCGCCAACTGTGGTTGCCACGCCCTTCCCTCCCTTGAATTTCAGGAAGAGCGAAAAACTATGCCCGAGGATTGCCCCTAGCAAACCAATGATTCCCAGCAACTGCGGATCTAGGCCCGCCTGAAGGGAGAGCCCGCGGCCAATAAGCACCGCGGCGACACCCTTGAACGCGTCCAGCAGAAAACAGGTATATCCATAAGGCTTGCCCAGAACACGAAGGACATTGGTCGCGCCAGGATTACCGCTGCCTACCGAAAAGATGTCCACCCCCTTGGCACGGGTGATCAATACAGCAAAGGAGATTGATCCGATGAGGTATCCGGCAAGCAGGGAAAACAGGCTTATGACATACGCATTCACATTATGCCCCGTTCAGGTTCACTACCCGGATGCCCTTGATATATTTGTTGGCAGTGATTTCAGCGATCGCTTCAGCCTCCGGTTCGCTGTCCAGTCCGCAAATGTTCAAGGCAATGCCACCCACCGTATTCCGGCTTAGCGACATGTTGGAAATATTCAACTTATGCTTGGCAAGGACCGTCCCCACCATGCCGACAATGCCGGGAACGTCCTCGTTCTCGAGAACCAGGAGATACTTTTCATCAAGCGGGCTTTCCACGTTGCGCTCGTTGACCAGCGTCAGGCGCGGGTTTTGCGACTTGCCGATCAAGGTCCCTTCAATCGAATAAGACTTTCCGTTTGAATCAGTCGCCTCAATGCGGATCAGCTCCGTGTAGTCCCGTTCGAGGCTGTTCTGGACAATTTCCCCCTTGATACCCAGACGGTCCATGATTCGAGGCGCGTTGACGTCGTTGACGTCGGTCGTGATTTTACGCAGATAGCCGCGCTGGAATGCCCGATTGAGCGGTTTTACCTCGAGGTTGACCAGATTGCCCGAGTAGGTGATTCGGATGTGATTGATCTCCGATGGAGTCAATTGCTGGATGACCGTTCCCATCTTGAAAGCAAGATTCAGATAAGGACGGAGTACCGCCAGCTGCTTGGGATCGATCGATGGCGCATTGATTGCGTTCTGCACCCATCCTCCCATCAGGGATTCATAAATGCTTTCGGCCACTTCCAAGCCGACGTTTTCCTGAGCCTCCGCGGTGGAAGCACCAAGGTGCGGTGTCATGACAAGTCGGTCATGTTCGCGAAGTGCACTTTCCGAAGATAGCGGTTCCTCGACAAAGACGTCGAGTCCAGCAGCTGCAACCTTTCCAGAACGGAGTGCCTCGGCAAGATCATCCTCATCAATCAAGCCACCTCGGGCGCAATTAATAATACGGATGCCATCCTTCATCTTGGCAAACGTGGAAGCGTTGAGCATGTTTTTTGTCGTTTCAGTCTTGGGCATGTGGACTGTGATGAAATCCGCCTTCTCAAAGACTTCCTCCAACTCCACCTTGTTCACCTCGAGCTGCTCGGCACGCGCCTTCGTCAGGTAAGGATCGTAGGCGAGGACATTCATGCCAAAGGCCTTTGCGCGCTTGGCCACTTCCGATCCGATCCGGCCGAGTCCGAGAATACCGATTGTCTTCTTGTACAACTCGCTTCCCTGAAAGGCTTTCTTTTCCCATTTGCCCGCTTTCATGAGCGCGTTGGCTTGTGGGATTGGCCGTGCAGAGCAAAGCAAATGCGTGAAAGTCAATTCCGCGGTGGCGATGGTATTGCCACCCGGCGTGTTCATGACCACTATTCCCCGGTCAGTAGCTGCCTCGATATCGATATTATCGACACCGACTCCCGCACGGCCAACTGCCCGCAGCTTGGGGGCTGCATCTATGATGGCCTTGGTCACACTGGAGGCGCTCCGAACAATGATCGCGTCCACATCGGCGACCATTCCCTCGAGCTCTTCCTGAGAGGAACCATAGGCCTCCACCACTTCCACGCCTTCCTGATCACGGAGGAATTGGACCCCGCTACCGGATATTTTGTCTGCTATCAGTATTTTCATGAGTGCAAAGCGGGAAAGGGTAGATACAGGAAAGTCCCATTGGCAATCCCTTCTTCGCGAATCGGGCAGATGGATGGAAGAAAGGCGAATTAAAGAGAGACTTGCTGATCGGCAGGCTTGCGGTAGATTTTCGCCCATGGAACACTTTGATGTAATCGTAATTGGAGGGGGCTCCGCAGGCTATGCCGCGGCAAGAACCGTGCGGGAGACCCACCAACGCGTGGCTATTGTCGACAATTCTGACGAATTGGGCGGCCTCTGCATCCTGCGGGGCTGCATGCCTTCCAAGACCCTTATTTACTCTGCCGAGGTCCTTCATCTGGCACAGAATGGTCGCCTCTTTGGACTCGATATTCCGTCGGCCAAGGTCGACATGCCAGCACTCCATCAGCGGAAAACCCGTATGATTGACGATTTCAAGAGCTATCGGCAGGAGCAACTGGCTTCAGATCGCTTCACGCTGTTCCGGGAATTGGGAGCCTTCAAGGACCCCAAAACTCTCAAACTCTCGACATCCGGCAAGGAAATCACCGCCGATGCATTCATCATCGCGACGGGTTCAGTGGTCAACTTTCCGAATATACCCGGCCTGGAGCTTCCCGGAATCTGGACGAGTGACGACGTATTGGATTTAAGCGAGCTGCCCGAATCGGTAATTGTCCTCGGAGGCGGCGTGGTCGCTTGTGAACTGGCCCAATTCCTCCACCGGGCCGGCTCGAAAGTGACTCAGGTACAGCGCAGCCCGCATATCCTCAAGGAGGAATCCCCCGAGGCCGCGGAGGTCGTCATGAAGGCATTCCGGGAAGAAGGCATGGATCTCCATACGGGCACCAAACTAGGCAAAATTGAAAAGACGGATACCGGATTCTCCGTTGAATTTATGGAGGGTGCCGAATCGATGAGGGTCGAGGCCCGTCATTTGGTCAATGCCCTTGGGCGTCGACCCGCGATCGACAATATGAATCTAAAGGCTGCGGGGGTGACCCTTAAGCCAAACGGCCAAATACAGGTGAATGAGCACCAACAGACTTCCAATCCGAAAATCTATGCGGCAGGCGATGTCTGCGGACCGTTTGAAATTGTCCATATTGCCATCATGCAGGGTGAGACGGCTGCCCGGCACGCCACTGGAAGGCCAGCGGACCCGGTCAATCTCGATACACGGACTTCCGTCGTTTTCACCGATCCGCAGGTTGCCTCAGCAGGTATTCCTGTGGAGGAGGCCAAAGCACGCGGGATGGAATTGATCGAGGCGGAGTACCCGTTTGACGACCACGGCAAGTCGATCCTCATGGAGGCCAAACATGGCTATGTCAAGGCTTGGGCGGAGCGGTCGAGCGGCAGGATTGTCGGTGCCCAGTGCGTGGGCAAGGACGCCGGGGAATTGATCCACGCTCTCGCAGTCGGGATTTCCATGGGTGCCACTGCCAAGGACCTGCTCAAGGTCCACTGGTACCATCCGACGCTTTCAGAGATCTGGAGCTACCCGCTTGAAGACATCGCCGATGGCGTCAGCTAAGGCCTCACCAATCTTTATTCCTGCAACTTCGATGCCGCGATTTCGGGAGTCACCCCGAAGAGAACCTCGTAGAAGATGCGGTAGATTCCGCTGTTATCAATGTTCGTACCCAGCAATTGGCTATTAAATCCGTGAGCCCGCGTAATCGCACTTCCCTGATAATCATTTGCGTTGGCCCATGAAATGCCGAACGGGTAAGCATTACCGAACTGGTCCGGTTTGCTGAAGAAGGGAGTTCCGCCCGTTCCTTCGGGCCCATCCAACTCTGCGCCGGAATTCGTCTTTTTTGGAAGTTGATAATCTTCACCTTTCCCCCTTGGGGCCCAGATAGACGGGCTCCCGGCGTCGCTGTCAGCACCCACAATCAGCAAGGTCTTCCGGTCGGCTTGTGTATTCATGAAATCGACTACTGCGCCGATCGCCTTGTCTGCCCGGATGGCGGCATCCAACATTCCCTTGGCATTTGTATTATTCGAGAAATTGTCGGTCCCCTCCTCTTCTGCAACGAGGAAAAACTGCCGTTGGGGATCTGATCCAAGGATCTTCAGGGCGACGGTTGTCATCTCGGCGAAGGTCGGTGCCTCCGGATCGTAGGTTTCAAGGCCTGCCTTCTTTAAGACGTTTTCCTTCTTGTCATTATAGGTGTTTTCCGCGGCAAAAATCCCGATTACCTTTTCCGTCTTGGGATCAAGCGCGAACAACTCCTCCCGGGTAAAAATCACAGTGTAGCCACGGCCCTCGGCTTCTTCCAACAGGTTTCGCCCATCCTCACGCGTGCCTTCCCTGCCGTGCTTGCCGATTGTGCCAACCGGGATCAGGTAGATTTCCCCCGCACAGAAAATCAAGTCAGCCCCGCTCTCCATGATCTTCCGGGCAAGTGGCCGGAAATCATATCGATTGTCGGTACTGGCAAGGAATACTCCCGTGCCCGGTTCACCGATGTGCCCGCTGTTGACTACCCCGACGCGGATTCCCGACGCCATGGCTTCCTGCATGATGGATAGCGGCTTGCCGGAAAGAGCTGTCAAGGGCTTGTCCTGATCCATGCCATAGGAATTATGGTGGACCTTTTTGCCGTATGCATGGGCGGTGGCCCCTGCATGTGAGGTCGTTGAGAGCCAGTTCTTCTGGTGCACGCGATAGGCCGCCAACTGCTCCAGTGTATCCCAGTTCAACATCCCGTCTGGTCCGACCTCGAGGAGTCGTGCAGCGTTCCAATGCCCAAGGCCCATTCCATCAGGATGAATGAAAATGGCACTGCCGGTTTCATCAGCCGAAAAAAGGCTGCCCAGGAGGAGAGTCGACAGTGAGACAACGGTGATCAATCGGGGAAAATTCATGTATCCATCAGGCAATTCATTGTCACATAATGTACAATCCAAAAGCATGAATCAATCGCCTCAAGGTACGGCAAGGCATGCAGGACAAACAGCTGAAAAGAATTTTGCCTCGTCTCGACAGGTAAAATCCCTCATTTTCCGTATACTCCAATAACCACGAAACACGACTCATGGACCTGACTTCTCTAATTTACCTTACCGGAGCATCCGGATTTTTCACCTCACGCGCCTTCATTCCCGCCTTTTTCACGGCGGTTTTTCTGCGTTATGGGGAGCATTTTCCGTGGATCGGCACGATGGAATTTGTCCAGACCACCGGTGCTGAACCGACCTGGTTCACCAACAACTACACAATCCTTGCCTTGGGCGTTCTCTCCATTCTGGAAGTCGGCGCGACCAAGATCCCCGAGGCGCAGGAAGCACTCGACGGTGTCCACAAGTACGCCAAGACAGGCCTCTCTGCCCTTGCCGCAATGGGCGTTCTCGGCAGCCGTGATATTGCTTTCGCAGAGGGCATGATCTCCCAGGCCGGCGTTTTCGAGATGGTCGTGAGTGCCGTCGTGGGTGGTGCGGTCTTCTTTTTCAGCACGATCCGGTCGGGTGTGATGGATCTGCTCGCCATGTCGGATCCTGATGATGACCTTGGCATTCGCGGCCTCATCAGCTGGTTTGAAGACTTGTGGAGCTCCTTCGGGATTTTCCTCCTGATTTTATATCCTTTCGTCATCCTGACAGTTCTGGCAGTGGTCCTTGGCCTTCTTTTCGCCATGAGAAAATGGGCCGAGTACAAGGAGGAAAAATCTAGAATTCCCTGCACTTCCTGTGGCGAGCTTGTCTATGCCTGCGCCGTTGAGTGTCCGAAGTGCCACACCGCTGTTGAAAATCCCAAGGATATCGGGTTTTTCTCGCAGACCGTCGATCGACCCGCCCAACCGGGCAAGGAGCAGGAGCTGCGCCTCGTCAGTAAACGGCGATGTGCCAAGTGTGCCACACGCATAGAAAAGCGACGCTTGCCGCAGAGCTGCCCAGTTTGCGAACATTCCATTCTCAGCGACCGGGCTGACCAAGAGCTGTACACGGCCAAAGTCCGCAACCGGCTTCCAAAAGTTCTTGGCGTCACCTTTCTTCTCAGCCTTGTCCCGATTCTCGGGATCATTCCGGGAATTATCTATTACCGCATACAACTGATTGCGCCGTTCCGGGCCTATATTCCCGCATCAAGGGGATTTGTCCTTCGCTGGGTTGTGAGGATACTCTTCCTTCTCCTAATCTCCCTGCAACTGATTCCGGGACTTGGCGGTTTCATGGTGCCCATCATGGCCCTCATCAGTTACGCCCTCTACTCCGGCTATTTCAACAAGACGCTGCGGGAGGGCTCCAGCCCAGCCTAAACCGGGATTAGCTTCGCGCTTATTTTCTCAAGGGGTAACCCGGTCAGGACGGACACTGCTTCCCGGTAGCGCTCCACCTGTACCGAGTACTTTTCCAGGAGCTGTTCTTCGGCTTGCCTGTCCGGATCCAGTGAGTCTGTCTTGTAGTCATAGATCACTACACGATCTGGATTACCCGCCGGGTCCCGGTAAATGACTGCACGGTCGATAATTCCATAGGAGAGGCGGTTTTCAAGCCGGAGGACGTACGGCTTCTCCCTCCAGAGATCGCAAGGACAATCGGGTTTGACAAAGACCTCCTTCCCATGGCTTGAAAGAAACAAGCACTTGACCCGTTCTTGAAGGTCTTCAGGGAATTCAGACACCGCCTGATCAAGTGCAGAAGGATCATCTGCATCCACCCACTCAACAAGCGACAACAAGTCGTGCATGCGGGTCCCAAACAAGCGCCCTGCTGGCGATCGAAGTTCCTCTGAAAAAATCTCCTCTGCGTGTGATTCCTCTGAAGGAGATGGAGCCCGTTGAAGGAATTTTCCAACCGTGTCCGGAAGGCTTTCTTTCCGAGAGAGGGTCACTCGGTTATCAGCTATCTTTTCTTTCTGGACCAAATCTGAATACCAAACCGGAGTCCCGAAAGTCGCATGCCATTCAATGGCTCCCTCCTTCCGTGGGTTATCATCCTTGGATAACCCAGTTTCAAACAAGTGATGCCACGTTGTCTGACTGCTGTTCCGCGTTGGTGGATGAGCCAGGCAGTACAACCCTTGGCGTGCTCTCGTCATGGCGACATAGAGAAGACAGAGGGCTTCAAATACATTACGTCCTGTTTCCCCATGCGCAGCGGCACTGAGGCAGGGCTCGGCTTCCAGAATAGCCTTGTTGGGAAGATCCAGAATCCAGTCGACTTCCCCGTCCACGTGGCGCTCGACATGAAGGGACGATTTATTGGAGCGGACGAGCGGACTGGCTCCAAATCCAGCGACAATAACCATGTCAAAGTCCAAGCCTTTGGCCTTGTGTACGGTCATGACCTGGATCTGGCTGCTCAATGTGGATTCCTCCACACTGGCAGTTTCAATAAACTGGATGAAGCCCTCAAGGGTCTTGACGCCAGTTGCTTCAAAGCGCGTGGCCGCCTCGAGAAGCTGGTCAGCGCGCCGGTTGAGAAACCGGGTCATCTCGACATTCCCGGATAGAAAACCAATCAGCACCCGAAGGGCCTCTGCAAATCCATGACCAGCCAGTGCCGTCCGGGTCTCGGAAGCAAGGCGACTGTGAGTCCCCTTGTCATAGGGAAAACCGTGCCAGGTCAGGTAAGCGGTGGGAAAGGACTCGTCAGGACGGGCAAGGGAATAGAGAAAAGCGCGTATCCATGAACCGATTACATTGTCCGTGGCAATCTCCACACGCCCTTCCATGCTGGCCGGAATATCCGCTTCGCGAAGCGCTTGGGTCATCGCCACGATCTCCTTGTTCTTCCTCATGAGGATTGCACAGCTCAGCCCCTTTTTCAGAGGGTTCACTTCCCTGAGCAGTTCAACGCACCCCTCCTCTATCGAGGACTCAGAATCGACCAAGCCCCATCCGGCAAAGCCTGACAGTAAGGCGGTCTTTTCCGAAGGCTCATGCTCCGCCCATTGCTCGTTCCAGCGGGTGGCCACTTCTTCTCCGCACAGCATTGGGGTCACCGCATTTCCGAACAAGGCATTGACGCAGTTGAGAACCGGAGGCGCGCTCCGCCATGAATGCGTGAGATGGGATTTCTTGATGCCATCGTCCCCGCTTCCATAGCGCTGGTAGATTTCCTCGAAGAGACGGCTGTCCCCGCCACGCCATCCGTAAATGGATTGCTTGATGTCCCCCACATGAAAGAATGATCGCTGACCTCCCGGATCCTGGAGGATTTCATCCACGAACGCAGAGAGCACTTTCCACTGGACGCGCGAAGTATCCTGAAACTCGTCGATAAGCCAATGATCCGTCTGGCCATCCAATCGATAGATAATCTCCTCCGCGGAAAAGGCCTCCCCGGGATTTGCCAATGCCTTGATGAGGAGCAAAGGCAGGTCTGAAAAGACAAGCGAGCCGGCTTCGCGGACAGATGATTCATAGAGTCTGTCATACTCCGCCAACAATTTCCCAAGCGATTGGGTCATGATCAGGCGCCGGGCAATCTCCTGGCTGACATAGACCTTGATCAACTGGAGCAGTTGGCTGGCCAGGGCGCCTTCAATATCCAGTTCGGTCCGGCCCAGTTTGATATTGGCATTTCCGCTTTCCAAGTCTCCCCGCGACTCAAAAAGACGCTTGAGAAGAACACCGTTGTCCAGCGGTTGGCCGGGTTGCCAACTGAGAAAGCGTGTCAGGAGCGTTTCAAATTTTTCATGATTTGCCGGGGAAATTTCCAGCTCAAGCAGGCTCTCCCGGATCGATTCCACCAATTTCTCCTTGTCCATGTCCTTGCCAAGCCACCACGGGCTCTGCTTGAAAACACGGTCAGCCTGTCCCCAGCATTTTGGATCGCTGGTTTCCAGATAAAGCGAAAGGTAAGCCTGCAAACTGTCCTCAAAGAGG
The DNA here is from genome assembly GCF_010500615.1 of Oceanipulchritudo coccoides. NCBI lineage: Bacteria > Pseudomonadati > Verrucomicrobiota > Opitutia > Puniceicoccales > Oceanipulchritudinaceae > Oceanipulchritudo > Oceanipulchritudo coccoides. The sequence goes on along the minus strand of NZ_JAAGNX010000001.1, from coordinate 1,334,279 downwards.
GAATACACATTCTTCTCCTCAGCGCCCCAAGTCAGCTCCTTGTAAAGTTGCAGTATCAGGGTTTCCCTATCCTCGTCTCCAAAGGCCATCAAGGTCTCCATCGCTTGGGCCCGGGCAACCCCCTGCTCAAAGTCGTCCATGATCCGATGCGGCCGGGTCAGTCCCAACTCATAAGGAAAGGCACCCACCATGCGGGCAAAAAAGCTGTCGATCGTTCCAAGCTGCAAGTTGCCCATTTCATGGACTAGGGAAACAAGGATTGTCTTGAAGAAAGACGCCGGACTGGGCTGAATTTGAATATCTTCCGAAAGCTTTCGGGCTTTATCCTCATCGCCGGCTGCCTCAGTCAGGCGGGCAAAGATTTTCTGCAAAAACTCCCCCGCTGCCTTGCGCGTAAATGTCAGGGCAATGATCTGGGCAGGATCCACCCCGTGGGCCAACAGTCGCAGGTAGCGATTTACGAGGGCGTATGTCTTGCCGGACCCGGCCGAGGCCAGAATCATCTCGTGGCGGATTTTTCCACTCATGAATCCTTTCCTCCTTGTTTGGCCACCCAGTCCGGATGCAAGTTACGCTCATAATCCCCGCCAAACCACTTGAGCCACGGATCTTCATAGGAAGAGTTTCCTTCCAATGGGAATCTTTCCGTTTGGATTTGTTTCACGATGGCTTCCGCGCATTGAAGAGCGGCCTCACGCTGGGCTTCAGTCGTTGCCCATTCCAGAATGCCGATTTCCCCCACTGCCTTGGACAGATTGAAGTAGGCACAGGTGGCTATTTCTCCCGTGAGCAATTCCACGGCCTTCTGATAAAGCGGCAACTGCAGGTCCGTCCAACGCGCGGTTTTCTTGCCGTCCAAAAAGTCACACTCCGGGAGGAGGGGCTCGCGCGACCGAGCGTTAGGATGTGTCAGGTGCTTTCGAGCCGGATCAGCGGCCTTGTCGGAGGTTTTGTAGTCAACTATTCGATACTGACCTGATTCTTCATTCTTTTCGAGCAGGTCTACCACCCCACGCAGGCGAATACCTCCAATCCTGAAATCGAGGTCTTTGTGGAAGACCCACTCCGCCTTTTCCGGAATCCAGCCGGACTGGCGCTCACGGGCAATATGTCCAGCGGCGGCACGAAAGCGCTCTGCCAGTGAACTGACCTGGATCTGCAGGGAAACGGGAATCCGTGATCCATAACGCGAGAGAACCTGCTCATCTAGGCCGGTCAGCAGGAATTCCACGATTTCCTTTTCCTTCAGCAGGGAAATCCCATCCTCCCTGGAATTTAATCCCTCAAGAACGGTGTGGGCCAATTGCCCAAAGGCCATTGCATCCACCTCCCTCGGCAATGCCTCCGGGGGAGACAAATAGTTTAATCGTTCGAGATAGAAGTGGAAGGGATTGTTCAGGTAGGTGCGAAGGGCCGTAACGGAGATTTTCTCAAATTCGGGCATTGGAGGGGGCTGCAATCTGGTCCCGAATTCTGCTGGCAGAGGATCCTCTTCAAGCGATCGCTCACCGAGGAGAGTCTCCACGCGGTTCAGAATGCACGTTTCATCAGCGAGAAAGAGAAAACGGGTTGGGAGGACCGGCGAATCGTCCAGTCCCCTGTCCGGAAGAAGTATATCCACCCGGCCCCACTGTTTTCGGGATTCCAAAATCAGGCGCAAGCGGAAGGCATGAAAGGCAGCCAGCTCATCCGGCCCATAAAGGCCAAGTGATCGGCATAACAAAGGGGTCAGGAAGGAATCAAGGACTTTTGGACCCGGGACCTGGCTGTCGGGCAAGCTGAGCAACACAATATGCGGAGCACACTCCCACGGAAGCTCAAGCCAACCGGAGACGGGGCGTTCGTCTTCCGAGCGTTCAGGGTAAAATTGCGTATTTGTCAGCTGGAAATTCAACAGCTCCCACCAGTCCGATTCCGTCAATCGGGCGTTCTCAAATCCGGCCTGGATATCCTGTAACAGTTCTTCGATCTGGCGAAGCGAATTGAGGGACTCGGGGGCCAGCTGCTGGCTTATTGCCACTTGGCGGAGGAGTTTCCATAGATTTTCCGCGAATCCGCCCCTTCCCCTCTGGTTGAAACCTTGCGCGTCGAGCAGCTCAATCCCCTCCCGGACAAGGCCAATCGACTTGGATGGACCCAGTCCATTGTCCAGCAACTGCCGGGAGGTCTTCAGCAACTGTTCCTTGAGGATGGACTGGATGGCTCCCTGCAAGCGGAGAATGTCCAACCCTTGGTGGACCGCCCATTCGCGGAATAGATCATGATTCAACAGATTAAAGAGCGTGGCCAGTTGCCCGCTCTTCTGCCAGTCGTTGATCAGGCCAATGAGCCTCCCCCATGAGGTTTCCGCGAGGGCCCGGCCTTCCGGCGCGTAGTAGGGCGTCTTTGTTAACCGGCTTCTCTCAATAAGGTAATCCGCAAGATCCCTCTCGGGTGAACCGACGACCAGGCTGTCGACTTCTCCACCGTAGTCCTCACTGAGCTCGAGAATCTGCTCAACCAATTCGCGAGGCTCGGGTGAACGTTGCAGGCAATTCTTGATAAGGGTTTCAGGCAGTGGCTCCTTTTCCCAGAGGTCTTTCTCCGGGCGACCCAAGGCATCAAATGCGTCCCGCTGCTCCTCAGGAATGGGCAGGTAAAACTCAATTTCAAGGCCTCTTGCCGCGAGGGCCCGCATGCAGGCAGCCTGTCTCTGGCTCATGTTCAGGACACCGGCCACCATCAGCACGGAATAGGGTTGTGGGCTGATTTCCGCGGTCAGAATGCGTTCCAGCACACATTCCGGATCCTCAAGGCCATGGCTCGACAACTCTTCGAGATAAGCCTGCTCCAACCGCCCAAGGGTGGACCAACGCTTCAGGTCCTGAGGTAGCTGCTGACTGGCAATCTTGCGAAAATCCCACTGGTCCTCGGCAAGGCGTCCCCGAAGCCGCATCAGTTGCTGGCCCACTGTGAAAGCCCAGGCAGATTTGTTTTCCCTTGGGATGACTGGAAATACCGCTTCGAGCCCGGATGGATCAGCAAGCTCCAGCACTCGCTTCCATGCATAGAGACATTGTGTCTCCGTGGCGATGCTTCCATCATCCGGCAACAAGGATCGCACAAACCGGGCCGGTGTCACCAGTCGGGGAGGATGGAAGGCTTCAGCAACGCTTTCCTTGGGACCAAACAACTCATTCAGGACATGCCGGCCAGCCCGGGCACTGGGAGTCCAGATCAACAAATGGTCGTAGGAACGGGATTTCCCGTATTCCTTTTTCAGGTGATCAGCAAATTCAATGCTGAATGGTCGCTTCCAACCAAGATAATGCCACTTGCTCTCCATTCGAAATCCTCGATAAACCACGGTCTCTGACAGGTCAATCCCTTCCACGCTGTATTCCTGTCTGGATACAAAAAAGGTCCCGAACAAGTCGGGACCTTTGATGTAAAGTGGCCGCTTCCTCAGGCTGATTGGACCTTTGGAATCTCTGCCGGAATATCCAAGCTGTGTGGCTGCTTTCTTTTCAGTACCCGCAAGCGCGAGCGCCTCCGTAACATCCGGTCGAGTTTCGTTTCCAGTAAATCAATCGATTTGTACAAGTCTTCGGAAGATACATTCGCGACAAGGTCCTTCCCTTTGATTTCCACCAAGCCTTTGGCAAGGTGCTCCTTTACATGGTTTGACTGTCGCGTACTTAATTCCACTCGAATTCGTATAATGTGATTTTCGTGTTCAAACAATTTAGAGACCTTTTCGATGACCATACTTTTGAGCGCTTTCGTGAGATCGAGGTTATGCCCAGAGATGATGATATCGTTGGTTCTATCTTTCATGATGTCTCTATCCTTTTCTTTTATGTTATCACTGTTTCCCCGTACGCAATACGTCAGGGAATGAGGGTTAAAGTGGATGCAGTCGTCCTTGGGGAGCGCGAACTGACCAGGCTTTACCATGTAAATCGCCATCGCCCCCGAGTATAGGCAGTCACTTGAATCTGCCGGCTTGGTTGATAATTTAAGTATGTACCACAGATTCCAATTAATTCGCTCGTATCTGAAACTGGTACCGGTACAACCATACTCTCTACGCTCATAACTGTAGTCGCGGGGCATTAGATTGCAACTCCCTTCTTCAGGAATCTGGTAAAAATAGTGCCAAAAATACCCGTTTGGAATGTCAATTGAATCCCCATTTGGGGCGGAAGCCCTACTAATAAAGCCTGAACAGCTGGAAAGCTGGATCATGGAGGAGAGCGAGGATATCATCGTCCTCGACAAGCCCGGATGGGTCGTCTGCCACCCCTCGAAGAATGGTCCCTGGTCAAGTCTTGTCGGTGCGGTGCGCGAGGCGCGCGGCCTTGACCGGATCCATCTGGTGAGCCGGCTGGACCGCGAAACCAGTGGCGTGGTCATTCTGGCCAAACACCACAAAGCGGCAAGCCAGCTGCAAACGGCCTTTTCCAAGCGCAACACAAAGAAACGCTATCTGGCCCTTCTAAAGGGGCACCTGAAAGAGGCCCGGACAACGGAAAGCAATCTGGAAAAGGATCCGGAAAGCGAAGTGGTTGTGAAGCAGCGGGTTTCCTTTGGCGGGCGCGGTAAGTCCGCCCTCACCCACTTCCGTCCCTTGGAGTACTGGGGACCGCACACCCTTGCGGAAGTCACCCCTGAAAGCGGTCGCAAGCACCAGATCCGGGTCCACGCGGCCTGGCTGGAGCATCCTGTCCTCGGCGACAAGATCTACGCCGGTGATCCAAGCTGGTATCTCGAGTTTATTGAAAATGGTTGGACTGACCGACTAGACCGGGAACTGCGGTATCCGCGGCAGGCACTGCACGCGGCGGATTTGGAGGTCTGGGGAGAGGATTGGAAGTTCACTTTCAGCGCGCCCTGCCCCTTTGAGGCCGAGGGATATCGCACGCTGGCCGAGAGCGAAACCGCCTAACCCGGGCACAATCCTAATTTGGCGGTCCTCCCCGCTTGACTCGATGGCACCAATTCCCATTGCTTGCGGGCTATGTTGGAATCCCTGACTGATCGACTCGGAAATGCCCTGCGCTCATTGCGCGGCCAGGCCAAATTGACCGAAGAGAACATGACCGAAAGCCTGCAGGAGGTCCGTAAGGCCCTGCTCGCTGCGGACGTCCATTTTCGCGTGGCCCGTGAGTTCATCGATCGGGTGGCCAAACAGTGTGAAGGCCAGGCAGTCCTGAAGTCAGTCACGCCCGGACAGATGATCGTCAAGATCATCCATGACGAGCTGGTCAGCCTCCTCGGGGAAGGGTCGACCGCCCTGGAGGACAAGAAGCCCCTGCGTGTTTTATTGTTGGGGCTGCAAGGCTCCGGGAAGACAACCTTTGCCGGGAAGCTGGCCCTGCACTTGCGCAAGAATGGCTACACCCCCGCAGTAATTGCCTGTGACGTCTACCGCCCGGCGGCTATTGACCAGCTCGAGACGCTGGCCCGAGACAATGACATCCTTTTCTATGGCGAACGGGATAGCAAAAATGTCCGGAAAATAGGCCGTAACGGCTGGGAATGGGCCAAGGAACAAGGTGCCGACGCAATCATTTTTGACACTGCTGGGCGTCTCCAGATTGACGAACCCCTGGTCAAGGAAGTGGTCGACCTGAAAAAGGAGGTCCAGCCGGACGAAAGCATTCTCGTCGCCGATGCCGCCCTCGGGCAGGAAGCAGTCAATGTTGCGAAGACCTTTCACGAGGCAGTTGGGCTCACGGGAATTGCCCTGAGCAAGCTGGATGGCGACACCCGTGGCGGGGCCGCCCTTTCGATGAAGGCAATCGCCCAGGTCCCGATCAAGTTTCTCGGAACAGGGGAAAAGGTCACTGATCTGGAAGTTTTCCACCCGGACCGGCTGGCCGGACGCATCCTGGGAATGGGTGATGTTGTTTCGCTCGTGGAAAAGGCCCAGGATACGATTGACGAGGATGAGGCCAAGCGCATGGCCGAAAAAATGCAGCGCGCTGAATTCAATTTTGAGGATTTCCTGAGCCAGATGCAGGCCGTCAAGAAGATGGGTTCCCTCGGCGGGCTCATGAAAATGATGCCGGGCATGGGAAATGTTGAGGTGGGCGACAAGGAGGAGAAGAAACTCAAGCACACGGAAGCCCTGATCCAATCGATGACGCTGCAGGAGCGTCAGAATCCGCAGTTGCTCAACGGTAGCCGGCGGGCGCGCATCTCCCGGGGAGCTGGCCTTCCGGTCAAGGATCTCAATGCGCTCATCAAGCAGTTCCAGCAGATGAAGAAGATGATGCGGATGATGAAGGGTCCGAAGGCGCGGAAAATGATGAAAAAGATGCAGAAATCGGGAGCAGGCATGCCGGACATGCCGGATCTCGGAAACATGGGCGGAATGGGCGGCCTTCCACGCATGTAAGCGGAAACGGATTCATTGATGGCAAATCACCAGCTGATTGATCATATACGGGCGCATTCCAGCCCGCTCGATCCGGTAGAGACGGGCGAGCCGAAGCTTGTGTCGAAGGTGCCGGGCTTGAAGGCTGTTGTCTTTGATGTTTACGGGACACTCTTCATTTCCGCTTCAGGGGATATTAGCCTCGCCGAAAACGAGGATCGCTCCCCGGCTATCATGGCTGCGTTGGAAACAGCGGGCTATGAGGTCCTTGACCGCGAAGCCCCTTGGTCGGCGAACTTCATGGGCACCCTCCAGCGCTTTCGCAGAGATCGCGCCAAGGCGGGCATCGACTATCCGGAAGTGCATATTGAGGAAGTTTGGCAGGACCTGATTGAGGAATCGAAAAATGCCGGTTTTCTGGCAGGAAGCGGTGATGTCCAGCTGGCCATCGTGGACCATGAATGCCGTGTCAATCCATGCTGGCCAATGCCAAATCTTGAGGAGACCCTTAGCCGGCTCACGCGGGAGGGCCTGCACCTCGGGATTGTTTCAAACGCTCAATTTTACACGCCCCTGCTCTTTCCCGCGTTAATCAGCAAGCCTCACACGGAATATGCCTTTGATAGCAAACACTGCGTCTGGTCATGGATGGAGCGTGAGGGAAAACCTTCGACCGGGCTCTACCAGAGACTGAAGCAAGTCCTGGAGGTGGATGGAATATCACCTCACGATACGCTCTATGTCGGAAATGATTTACGCAACGACATCTGGCCAGCGAAAGCGCTGGGCTTCCAGACGGTACTCTTTGCAGGTGACAAGCGGTCCTTGCGCTGGCGAACAGACGATCCGGATTGCCGGTCCGTCCGCCCGGACTTTGTCATCACCGACTTGAGCCAGCTTTTTGAAATTCTCTAATAAGCGCGGCGGATGGGCCGTTTTCTGGAGTTTGACAAGCAGTACGGCTGAATCTTGACAGAGTATGGCCTTACACTCTAAATGCTCAATCACACCCATACGGGGTTAATTGGAACCGATACTTTCCCTCAAATGAATATTCTTTTAGTAGAGGACGAACCTGAGCTCAGCCAAATTGCCTGCGAAACCATTGAAGGAATGGGCCATAAGGTAAAAGTTGTTGCAGGCGTTGAAGATGCTATCGCTGCGCTTGAGGACGAAACACAAGCGCTTGACCTGATGATCGCCGACCACCGGCTGCCCGATGGATGGGGCGTGGCTCTATGCCTTCAGTGCAAAGTCAAATTCCCCCAGGTCAGGGTGGCTGTTGTTTCCGGATGTCTCACCGATGAAAACATTGAATTACTCGACGAGTACAAAATTCCCTACTGGAAGAAACCCGTCCTCTACAGCACGGTCATGAGGGAATTGCTTGGACCTCCCAAGTTGCCGCCCCTTCCCGGTAGCGGGAACTGAGCGAATTCATCCACCTGTCATCGCGATTCCCGGAACTGCCCGAGAATTGAATTCAAGGTTGCGCTGGGACACATTGCCGCGCTCGTCTTGCTCTCATCCACCCAGTAGTAACCACCAATGTCGACAGGCTGACCCTGTACGGCAAGGAGCTCCTTTACGATGGCATCCTCGCTAGCTGCAAGTTGATCAGCCAGCGGGGCAAAGCGCGCCTTCAAACCGGAATCCTGATCCTGTGCGGCCAGCGCTTCAGCCCAGTACAGGGCGAGATAGAAATGGCTACCGCGATTATCTATACCACCCAAGCGACGTGTCGGGGACTTATTGGTGTCGAGAAATTTTTCATTGGCGAGGTCAAGCGCCTCCGCCAGTACCTTGGCCCGGGGATTTCCAAAGACCTGTGCAAGGTGCTCAAGGGATACGGCCAAGGCGAGAAATTCACCAAGGGAATCCCAGCGTATGTAGTTTTCCGCTACAAACTGTTGCACATGTTTAGGCGCAGATCCGCCAGCACCCGTCTCAAAAAGGCCGCCGCCGTTCATCAATGGCACGATGGAAAGCATCTTGGCGCTGGTCCCGACTTCAAGAATGGGAAAAAGATCCGTGAGGTAATCGCGGAGCACGTTGCCCGTCACAGAAATAGTGTTTTCCCCTTCCACAATTCGTTCCATGCTCACTTGACAGGCGGTCGCGGGTGCCAGGATGCGAATATCAAGCCCCGTGGTGTCATGGTCCTTCAAGTACGCTCCAACCTTCTTGATAAGACAGGCATCATGAGCACGGTTCTTGTCCAGCCAGAATACCGCCGGATCATCCGTCTCGCGGGCCCGCTTCACCGCCAGTTTAACCCAATCGCGAATGGCTGCATCCTTGGTCTGACACGCGCGCCAGATATCACCGGGTTCCACATCATGCTCAAGCAGGACATTGCCGGAAGTATCCACGATCCGAACTGTACCGGATGCCGGCATTTCGAAGGTCTTGTCGTGCGAACCGTATTCTTCAGCCTTCTGGGCCATGAGCCCGACATTGGGAACGGAACCCATCGTGCGCGGATCAAAAGCCCCATGCTCACGACAGAAATCAATAACCGCCTGATAAACGCCGGCGTAGGAACTGTCAGGGATGACCGCCAGGGTGTCCTGTTGTTCTCCCTTGGCATTCCACATTTGACCGGATGTGCGGATCATCGCCGGCATGGAGGCATCTACAATAATATCGCTCGGAACATGCAGGTTGGTGATGCCCTTGTCGGAATTGACCATAGCCAGCGCAGGCCCGTTTGCATAAGCTGCTTCGATATCCTGTTCAATTAGCTTTTGCTTGGATTCCGGAAGGGAGGAGATCTTTCCTAGCAGATCCCCGAAGCCGTTCTTGAAATCAATCTTCAAGTCCTTAAAGGAATCTGCGTGCTTTGCCAAAAGGTCCTTAAAATATACGCTGACCGCATGTCCGAAAATAATCGGGTCGGAGACTTTCATCATTGTCGCCTTCATGTGAAGCGAAAAGAGCACCCCATCCTTTTTGGCGCGGGCGATCTGCTCCTCAAGAAAGGCGACCAGCGATGCCTTCCGCATCACGGTGCTGTCGAGGACCTCCCCTTCCTGCAACGGAAAGGCTGGTTTGAGTACCTTCTTTTCGCCATCCGCTGGAATAAATTCAATCGTCACTTCGGTCGCCTTTGAAAGCGTGACCGACTTCTCATTCGAATAAAAATCATCCTTGCCCATTGTGGCGACATTCGTCTTGGAGCCCTTGCTCCATTCGCCCATCGAATGAGGATGCTTGCGGGCATAGGCCTTGATTGGCGCGGGGGCTCGGCGATCTGAATTTCCCTCGCGGAGAACGGGATTCACCGCACTACCCTTCACCTTGTCATAACGGGCCTTGATGTCCACTTCCCCAGCATTGGCTGGATTCGACGGATAGTCTGGAATCGCATAGCCCTTGGCCTGCAATTCAGCAATGGCGGCCTGCAGCTGTGGCTCGGATGCGCTGATATTGGGCAACTTGATGATGTTGGCCTTCGGGTCCTGCGTGAGCTGTCCCAGATATGCCAACTCGTCCTCGATACGCTGATCCTCGCTGAGGAATTCCGGAAATTGGGACAAAATGCGGCCGGCAAGCGAGATATCGCGCATCTCCACTTCGATCCCAGCGGCCCCGGTGAAGTCGCGAATAATCGGCAGGAGTGAGTAAGTGGCCAAGGCCGGGGCTTCGTCCGTCTTGGTGTATACGATTGTTGGATTCTGAGACATGCTACCTGTCGTTTTGGGCAATGCTGGGAAATTGTGCAATAGAAAGTGATCCGAAAAACGATAACCGGGTTTTATTGAATTAATGCAATGGATCGGTTTATCCTGAGTCTACTCAAATGATCCGATGAATGGGAAAGCAAACAACCTGTCTAAACTGGCCTCCCGGCTGAAGGGTGCTTTCCACACTGGTGAGCTGATGCGGCGCCTGTATGCCACGGATGCTTCCGCTTATCAAGAGGTGCCGCTGGCTGTCTCTATCCCCGAATGCGAGGAGGACCTCGTCGAGTTGGTGAATTTTGCCAGGACGAACAGGATCGGCTTGATCCCGCGGACTGCTGGGACATCGCTGGCCGGCCAGGTTGTCGGTAGCGGGATTGTCGTCGATGTCTCGAGGCACTTTACCAAGATATTGGAAATCAATCGCAAGGAATCGTGGGTGCGCTGCCAACCGGGGGTGATTCGCAACGAGCTGAATATGGCGCTTGAGCCGCATAGATTGCTTTTCGGGCCAGAGACCTCGACCCAGAACCGGGCCATGATGGGCGGCATGTTGGGCAACAATTCCTGTGGTTCCAACTCAATCAAGTACGGCAGCATGCGGGACCATCTTCTCGAGGTAACGGCGCTTCTTGCGGACGGCTCAAAGGTGGTTTTCGGTCCGCTGAGCAAAAAAGCGTTTGAGGCCAAGTGTAACGGCCCGGAATCGTTGGAAACACAAATCTACAGGGATATCCGCGGTATGCTCGGGGATCCCGAAAATCGCGAGGAAATCCGGAAAGAATTTCCCGATCCGGCAATCCCGCGGCGCAATACGGGCTACGCGCTGGATCTGTTGATGGACACAGATTGCTTTGATCCGGAAAGCGATAAGCCATTTAACTTCGGAAAATTGATTGCCGGGAGCGAGGGAACTCTCTGCCTCGTCACTGAAATGAAACTGCGCTGCCTGCCCATGCCTGAACCCGTGGATGGTCTTCTCTGCGCGCAGTTTGAATCGGTTGAGCAGGCCCTGCTGGCGACCCAGATCTCGGTCAAATACGATTGCTTTGCCGTTGAATTGATTGATCGCTACATTCTCGACTGTACCGCGCGCAGCATCGAGCATCGCGAAAACAGGTTTTTCATTGAGGGAGATCCGGGCGCGGTGCTCGTCACGGAGATTCGCGGACAATCCGAGGAAGCCGTGAAGGCAATCACCAATGAAATAACTGAAGAGATGCGGCAAGCGGGACTCGGCTATGCCTACCCGGTGCTCTTCGGGGATGACACCGTAAAGATCTGGAATTTACGCAAGGCCGGCCTGGGACTGCTTTCAAACATGCCGGGCGATGCCAAGCCGGTGCCCGTGGTCGAGGATACGGCCGTCAGGGTTTCAGACCTGCCCGCTTACATTGGTGAATTCAATCGTCGCCTCAAGGAGCGATTCGGGTTGGACTGTGTGCACTACGCGCACGCCGGCTCCGGCGAAATTCATCTGCGGCCAATCATCGACTTGAAAACCGAGGAGGGCAACCGGATGTTCCGTGAAGTTGCGCAAACGATTGCCGAGCTTGTTAAGGAATATCGCGGATCGCTCTCCGGCGAGCATGGCGACGGACGCCTGCGCGGTGAGTTTCTCAAGCAGATGATTGGCGAGAAAAACTACGCCTTGGTCGAACAAGTCAAGCAGAGCTGGGATCCACAGGGGGTTTTCAATCCGAGGAAGATCGTCGGGACACCGCCCATGAACAGCTCCCTGCGTTATGCCCCGGGCCAGGAGACTAAGGAACCCAAAACGCTGTTTGATTGGTCCTCGACCAATGGCATGCTCGGGGCAGCAGAAATGTGCAACGGCTCGGGCGATTGCCGAAAGACCCATCTTTCCGGCGGAACGATGTGCCCGAGCTACATGGCGACCCGTAATGAAAAAGACACGACACGCGCACGGGCAAACATGCTGCGCCATGCCCTGACCGAAGGTCCGCGCGACGCACAGACCTCCGTCTTTGACAACCCGGATGTCAAGGAGGTGCTCGACCTGTGCCTTTCCTGCAAGGGCTGCAAGAAGGAATGCCCGTCCACAGTGGATATGGCAAAGCTCAAGGCCGAGTTCATGCAGCATTACTACGATGCTCACCGGGTTCCACTTCGTGCAAGGATGGTTGCCACATTTCCATGGAGCCAGAAACTGGCTTCCTATGCGCCTTGGGCGTGGAACGCCCTCTTCGGCGCTGCTCCAATCCGGCGTCTCCTGAACAAACTTGTCGGGTTCCATCCAGACCGGACTATTCCCCTGCTTCCCAAGTCCACCTTTTCCTTCTGGTTTGATAAACATGTCCCGCATGCCAATGCGGGCAAGGTCGGTTCTGTCTGGTTTTTTAATGACGAATTCACCAATTTCACCGATGTCCATGTCGGGATAAAAGCGGTCACCTTGCTGGAACGCCTTGGCTACGCGGTGGAGATTCCCGAGCATAAATACAGCGGGCGCACCTGGCTATCCAAGGGACTTGTCCGCGATGCCAAAATGCTCATTAACGAGAACCTGCGCCTTCTGGGCGAAAAGGTGACTGCGGAGAAGCCGATGGTTGGGGTGGAACCATCCGGGATACTGACCTTCGTCGATGAGGCTCTTGATCTGGCCAAAACCGAATACAAGGAAGCCGCCCGAAGGATGGCCCCGCATTGCTACATGGTGGAGGCCTTCATTGCCCGGGAAGCGAAGGCAGGCAGAATTTCTCCAGATGCGTTCACCGATGAACATCATAAGGTGAAGCTCCACGGGCACTGTTTCCAGAAGGCCCTCACGGGTCCCAAGGGAAGTTTGGAGGCGCTCCGCCTGCCAAGAAATTTCACAGTGGAATTAATTCCAAGTGGGTGTTGCGGGATGGCCGGATCCTTTGGCTACGAGAAAGAACACTATGCCCTTTCCCAAGCAGTTGGTGAACTCGTACTGTTCCCGACTGTGCGCCGGTCCGCTGCCGACACGATTATTGCCGCCCCGGGAACCAGTTGCCGTCACCAGATCCACGATGGTACCGGGCGCACGGCCTTGCACCCGATTGAGGTCCTGCATGATGCGCTGAAGTAGTGTTTCCACAGGCAGGGATGCCTGTGACACTGTGTTACTTTTGTTTTTGTTTTGCAGGCAGGGATGCCTGCAACACCACACGCCTTGGCTATATCAACAAGTGTTTAAAAACTGTATCGCACGCCAAGCTGCATGGCCCAGCGCGAGGAGAATGTCCGCGTCTGGTACCATTCCTTCTCTGAGAGATTGTCCAGGTTTGGATAATAGGCATAAACGGGACGGCGCTCACCATCAACGAGACGGGTTGTATTGTTTACGGTAATGATCGGAAGGTTGCCTCCACTGCCATTAATGCGTCGCTCAAGACCCCACTGATCATTGAGGAGGTTGCCAAAGTTTTCGATGGCAAAAATCAGCTCGAGCTTATGGTCATTAAAGAGCGTGATCTGGTGAGTAATTCCGATATCAAACTGGTGAATCCATGGCGATGTCCCGCTGTTGCGGGGAACGACCTCGCCTTTGTATTTGCCCAGCCCGTCAATCTTCTCGATGCCGGCCATCCACTCAGCAGCGAGGGCAAGATTTTCCTCACTATTGTTCCCGCCCCAGACAATGAGCGGATCGTCAACGCCAGTTGGGACATAGAACAGGTCATTTGAGGTATTGCCGTCGTTATTGATATCCGTGGGTCCTCCATCGCCCATGACAAAAGAGAAGGGTCGGCCCGTGCGACCGTCATAGAACATCGAGAAAATGGTCATGTGTTTCTCCGACCACTTGTGCGAGTAGGTTGCACTGGCCACCATGCGATGAGTCGTTTCATAGCGACTACGGCCAAGGATTTCATCATTGGGGTTAAAGCCAACATTGTTAGTCCAGTTGGAATATGCAGTCGAGGCGAGACCGTCATTCACATTCTTTGCCCGCGTGTAGGTATAACCTAGATTGTAACTGAGGTTTTCGAATGCGCGCCCTTCCAAACGGGTCGTTACTTGGCGAGAATAACCCTTTTCGGTATTCGTGAGCCGGATCACATCCCGGTAGCCAGCTTCGCGTGAGCGCGCCTGGGCATTGTCGTATTCCGTGCGGCCGTCAGCGATGAAACCGTCGGGATTCAGGAAATTCGAAGCACGCTTCAAGTTTTCGTGGACGTAATGAATGTCCTTATTCGTCCAGGACACTGCGGCATCGAGCGTAAAGACCATGTTGTCCATGATCTGCACATCGAGCGCGAGGTTGGATTTCCACTCGCTTGGCATCTCAAAGTCTTCGTCTACGAGATCAACATTTACGCGCGCATTGACCGCATCAGGAATGGGCGGATTATTCGGGTCCGCGGAAAAGGCCGGGGTTTGTTGAACGGAGGCGTAATAACTCTCCTGAGAATTCCCGTTGTTCACGTAAATCGATGAAATCCAGACGTGTGGAGCTGTACCAAAAAAGAGACCTGCCCCACCCCGCAACTGGACTGTACGATCTTCATCAAAAGCGTAATTGAAGCCAACGCGTGGCTGGATGACATAATTCCCATCCAAAGTATTTTGATTTGTATAGCCAAAAACCTCTTCAAATGTTCCTTCTGAGGAAGACCTAGCCAATGTGGGAACGTCATCAAGAACAGGAAAATCTATCCTCAAGCCGAAATTGAGTGTTAAATCCTCTGTCGCCTTCCAGTTGTCTTCAATGAAAGCAGACACGATCGACATTTCCCATTCAGCAATACCGCTCTGTCCCGGAGCGGGAAGCGTCAGGCTGTAGTTTTCCACGTTGCCCGGATTGTCTGCGTTCTCAAAAGACTGAACACCATTGCGGAAAAACCAGCGGCCAAAGCGATTCGGGATGAATTCATTAACATTGGCAAAATTCTCATACTGGATGCCGGCCTTGATTGAGTGATCGCCGATGAGCCATGAGATCTTCGAACGAACGGTGGTTGTCTCAACATTCAGGTTATTTGCCTGGCTGTTACCTTCGGCTCCGATCCAAACTGAACCCGGATCCCCATCGATGCCATCGACCGAGGAGATTTGTATTTCGGGAAGCGGATCTGTGACAAGCGCGCGAAACTGATTGTACTCCTTGAAGGAGGCCAGAATTTCCGTTTGGAAGGTGGAAGACCAATTTGAGAATAATTCAACGGCGTAATCCTTCAGTTCGAAATTCTGGATATAATTATGGCTCGTGAAGGCCACGCTGTTAAAGCCACTGTCTGGATAATTTGGATCTTCGCCTTCTGTCAGTTGGTAACGGGTGGTCAGACGATGCTTGTCAGAAATATTCCAGTCGAGCTTGAGAAGGTATTTATCATCCACCCGCGTGAGTGAATCAGGTTCCGTGAGGACGCCGGGGTCAAATTGATACACTTCATCAATCATGAACGAAATACGGTCTAATTGCTCCTGAGTTGGAAACCATGTCCCCGGATCCTGTGTAACGGTTTCCTCAACCGTTTCATAAAGTGCGAAGAAGAATAGCTTATCCTTGATGATGGGACCACCAACCGTGAAACCTGCTGTATATTCTTCGAAATTGTCAATCGGGACGATCGTCTCTTCCTCTGTTCCTTCAGGAAGCGTCTTGTTGCGATTGACCCAGTAAAGATCCTCCAGCTCACCGACCATCGATTCATTCCGGTAGAATCCAAAAACCGAGCCTTTGAATGTATTCGTGCCGCTTTTGGTCACAGCCGAGATCGCCGCACCGGTAAAGCCCGCGTTTTCGACTGAGTAAGGAGACAGTTGGACGCTCACTTCAGCAATTCCCTCGAGGGAAAACGGCTGCTTCAAAGCAGGAAGGCCGCTGTCTGACAGGCCGAAGGAATCATTCGTGGGCACCCCATCAATGAGCAGGGAGTTATAACGGGTGTTTTTACCGCCTGCGGAAAGCGTCCCGCTATCTTCGTCGTAGGACGCCATTCTTGGATCCAGGCGAACGATGTCATTGATGCTGCGACTGACCGTAGGAATCCGGCTAATGCTTTCAGCGTTGATAATCGTGCTCGATCCCTGCTTGTTCTCGTTAAAGGTCGAGGAAAATTCATTGGCGGTCACTTCAAAGGCATCAAGCTCGAATATATCGCCAGAGGGGCGGACACGCGTATTGAGGATTCTCTGCTGCTGAAGGCTCAGGGAGATGTTATCCACGACGGATTGATCCCCATTGGGGGCGGTGAAGGTGATCCGGTAAGGACCCCCTACACGCATACCACCGATATTGTAACGACCTTCGGAGTTGGTGGTCGTCGTAAAGCGACTACCCGAGGGCACGTGTAGTGCCTGAACAGATACATTATTCGCCAGATCACCCGATGAGGATCTGACAACGCCGCCAATGCCGGAGGAAGTCACGCTCTGACTAAACAACGGGGTGGCAAAGACAACAAGGAGCACAAAGACCTTGAGAAAAGCTTCCTGAATTTTCATCTGTTCACGCAGTTTAAAGGATTTAAAAGTTTCAAGGCGACCCCCATCTGGAGGTCGCCTTGAAAAGAATTATCTAAGAATTAACCTTGAGGATTGATGAAGTTGTCGAAAGTCCATCCGTTATCGAACAAGTAGAATCGACCTCTATCACCCTCGTCCACGTAGACAAAGCCGAGAGTCGGGCTGTAGAGCCACATGGCCTCGCCGGGTAAGCGGACAATGACATACATGAACCCAAAATTGGCTTGGTAAATCCATGGGTAGTTGCTCGGCAGAACAAATCCCAGATCAAGGGAGTAGTTCCAACCGTTGGCATATTCATATACGAGACCTAATTCAGCTGTAACCGCCCATCCGCCAGTATCGCCACCAACGGCAAGATAATGGATGCGGTCGATAGCGCCATCACCGGGGCCAGTACCGGTTGAGGTATACCGTATTGCGATATAAATGGTTTCTCCATCATAGGCGGAAAGATCGACAATACCGGAATCGATTAACTCGAAGGTGCTGTCTCCAGCAAGCGTTACGCTTATGTCTGTCCATGTTCCACCGGCAGGAGTGCCTGTGCCATCCCAGTCCGTGGATACCTTAATCTGAAGAGGAGGTCCACCAAAGGCACGCTCATGGCCCATAACCATGTAGGCATTGCCGACATTGGTAAGATCAATAACCGGTGTAACGAGCCAATCATCAGAGGCTTCGTCTGCACCGAAACCGCTGATTTCAATCGAGCTGGAATCTGCAAAGGAAGAAGCTTCCCAATTCTCATTGGAGGCAATGCTGAAGGTCTGGAAATCACCAAGGCCGTTGACGAAGTCTTCCGAAAAGACGAGGGAATCTGTATCCAGAACAACCACAAAGCCGACCGAATCATCGGTATCATCCGGGTTGGTTACCGTTACCTCGCCCGTGACAGCCCCTTCAGGAACCGTAACGACGAGCGCATCGCCATTAACGACGAAACTGGCATTGACGCCCCCGATTGTCACAGCTGTTGCTGTGGCGAGGTTTTGACCTGTGACTGTGACTTCGTCGCCAACAGAAGCAAAGGTCGCGGAAATCCCTTCAATGCTTGGAGGGAAGGAGGCAGGGGGAGCAATGGGGTTCTCCGTACCTGGCGTATCCGAGGCATCAGGATTCAAGCCAATTACATTCCCATTGGAGTCTTCTTCGAAAAGAACGTATGCACCGATGGTCCATTCTTCCGTGTCACTTGTGAGAAATGCATGCGAAGGAACAAAACCGCCATTGTCAGGCCCGAGATTTGTACCTCCAAACGCTTCACCATAGTAAAATTCACCACCATTAACCGTTTCGACAAGGCTAACGGCATCGATGACTTCCGTCCACGGAAGGACCGCGTTGGGGGTGCCGTCATCATCGTCATCGATATCGATTGCGGCATTGCCGAGCTGATCATCGAAAACAAGGATTTCACCTTCTGTCCAACCACGAACGAGCATAGCCGTGACATTATCCGAGTTTTCCAAGGCATTGCCGAAAACGTCGGAAACATAATCAACCTGGGAGGCATCAATTCCCATCGTCGTACCGTCGAATGCGGGACCGATCATGAGGAAGATACCATCAGCCGGGATGACATAGCCCGTGAGGTCCAGAGCGCGTTCCACCACGCCGGAACCCTTGAAGGCACCATCACCGGAGTGGTCACCGATATAAATGAACCAAACATCATCCAGGCTTTCCCCGGGAGTGCCCTTGATTTCAACAAACTCCTCATCATCCGGATTATCGGGTTGGTCTGTGCGGATTTCGTTGAGCACAAGGCCCTGTACGGAGTACGCGCTAAAAGCGAGAGCTCCCAATGTGATTATAGATTTTCTGCTTATCATATTTTAGTTAGTTAGGGTTTAATTATTAAGTGCTCTGAGCGAGCAAGGTTTGCTCCTGAATCCATCCTTGGCCGTAGACGTAAATCCAACGGTTAGGGAAGTAGGTGCTTTTCAGGAAATAAATCCATCCGCCGAGGTCAAAACTATAAAGATACGGATAGACATCCGAGGAGGTAAAAGACCAACCCAGGTTTGTGTCGAAAAACCAGACCGCATCATCGCGCGTAGCTGAGAGGTAGAGCCAGTTATGCTCAAGATGATAAACCCACGGATAGTGGTCGTCGGCAACTGAACCAAACCAGGGCGATTGCTTGAAGTCCGAGCCATTCAACTTGTTTTGATAGACGAAGATTGAATCAGCGGTTGCCGGATTGTTGGCAAGCACAGGATTGTATGCGGCGGAAATACTGGAATCTGGCCCAGTTTCGCGGGTGACCCGAAGGCGGTACCAAGTTGGCTCAGCAGCGGGCGGGAGAGCAATCGTCACCAATTCCGTGTCCCCTTGGTCGGTGGCGAAGAAATTGGTCCAGTCGTCTTCCGTCAGAACCGACCAGGTTTCTTCACGCAATGGGGTGCTCGAGGCCTCCACGGCATAATCAACACCGGCCAGCTGACGCAATTTTTGGCGTGTGTAGCGAATCTGTGATCCGAATGAACCGAAGCTGGAAACATTAAGAATTTCTGAGGTCTCCGGCGAGGTGGGGTCGGTATTGACCCCGTATTCGATCAGGTTCAGGCGGTAATCTTCGTCCGGATCGTCGAGGTCGTTGATTTGTAACCCGTTGACCAGCTGATCAATAGAAAAGTGAGTCCATCGCCATGTACCCCAGCCGATGTAGTCATCACCGGTAAATATGACTTCCGCAAGGTCGGGAATATCCACGAAGGGGTTGCGGTTGCCCTGATTGAAATTGAACGCCCCGAAAGAAAAACCGGTGTAGATGAGATGATTCCGTCGGCGTTCGCGCTCGTCAGCCGGAAAGAGGCGGTGCCATTCCAGAAGGACGGAAAGTTTGGCGAAGGCGGTTGTCGATTGATTCGCTGTTTCCTTGAGGACAAAATCAGATGAGTCTGAACCATCATAGCGCAAATCCATGTAGAGCATTGCGCGTGCGACGCGCCCCTTGTCCTCGTCGCGCGGTTCCCAGGAGTTGCTGTCGTAGCTTGATCCGGGCGCTTTTGGGTTTGTGTTGAAATCCCCCGGATTTGTGTAATCAAATATCAAATTGCTCCGGGCGGAATTCACGCCGGGGTCGGCCGGGTAAAGATGGTGAAGGTCTGCTCCCGGTTTGGTGGCGGCATCCGCCCCGAATGATTGAGGCCAGAGATGTTCGCGATTCCAGCCTCCTGTGGTATTAAAGAGAAAACTGGGAATAGAGTCACCGGAATACATCAGGAGAATATTGCCTTCCACCTCCGGATCGGCATCGAGCGTACGGAGGGCTGTTCTGGCAGCGTCGTAACCAAGGTCCTGATTATTATCGATGAGGTTTTGAAGCTCATTGCGCAGGGCTGTCCCCACCTGACCTTCTGCGTTATTGTAAAAACCTTCCGGAGGGCCGTAATCCTGTGCGCTACCCTTGGGGCACACTACTAAAAACGGGACGCTGAGGAGGAAAGACCGAAAAAAGGAAAGCCGAAATGTCATAATTAAGCCGAAAGCTGATGGAGTTCATGAAATTGAACAGTTCTCTTGTCTTGTCAAAGCGGGAAATGTTCCGTCTGCGGTATTTTTCCGAACGCCTTTCAAGGCAGCCTAATCCTTGTCCCGTTACTTTCGATTTGACCGCAGAAATTTCCTAAGAAGCCCAATCCCAATCAGTGTTTTCCTGCGCAAATTTCATTATGGGGTTGATTCTCGTTTTGGGATATTGATAGTCAAAACCTCTCATCTTCCCTACAACACATTACACAAAAAGATATGAACAAAATTGTCGCATTACTAACCATCCTTTCCTTGTCCGGAGTTTCCTTTGGGCAATATATCAGCGAGTTTGAGCCAAATCCCGCCGGCCAAGACCCTGCCGAGCAAACCATAGAAATAGGGGGCGGAACACCTTCTGCCGCATTTGACCTCTGGATTTTGTCGGTCGAAAACGACGGTTACAATGGCCTAGTGGACCGCGTCAACAATGTCACCGGAACTTTCGATGCCAACGGATTGGCGGTCGTCACCATTCCGGATTTGGAAAATCCTTCCTTTACCCTGATTTTGACCACAAGTTTCAGCGGCGACACCTCGACTGACCTCGATCCGACAGATAGTGGCACTCTGGACACCAGCTCGCTGGGGGAAATCCTCGATGCGATCGGGGTATCCGATGCTGTGGGAGATGATCCGGGATTGTATGGCGTCCTTCTGGGTGGCAGCGATATTCTCTTCAATGGGCAATTTGAGCCGCTGCTTGTCTTCCGCGATTCCGTGACCGGCGAGCTGTACAACACAGTGACCGTTGATTTCGGGGAGCCAACCGAGCATTTGGGCGTTTTCGATTCCTCCGGTAGCGGAATTGAGCTGGATGCTGGAATTTTTGACATTGATCCCCTGGTGCCAACCTTCGGTTCGGTTAATCCTACCGCAGCTTCTGCGAGCCCCACTTGGGCCGGTTACACCATCGGTGAAGAAGGCTACGTACAGACAGCCCCCTGGCTTGGTCTCCTCTATGTTGAGGAAGCTCCCTGGGTGTGGTCCGTTGGCCTTGGTCAGTACCTCTTTGTCGATGAGGCCGGTGTGGATGAAAACGGCGGCTGGGTCTATTTTGTGAAGCCCTGAATGTAATCCGTCAGCTTCTCACCAAAACAAACTCTCAAAAGCCCCGGTCCTGCCGGGGCTTTTTTATTGATTGAGAAGAGGCCAATAGATCGGCCGGGTTGAAAATATTCCGGAATTAGCCGACCTTACCACATGCGAATTAGTAGTTCTCGACCACTGATCTTAATTTTAACCTCTGTCATAATGGCTATTACAACCGGCTGCGCCAGCAAGGCTCCCCTCCCCACTCCGTCACAGGTCGATCTGGATCGCTTCATGGGGGCGTGGTTTGTCGTGGGCTACACGCCAATCCTTGTCGATGGGAAGGCACACAATGCCGTGGAGCATTATTTTCTGGCTCCTGATGGAAAGATCCGGACCACTTACCAGTACCGCGATGGTGGATTCGATGCCAAGCTGAAGACCCACACGCCGGTTGGCACGGTCTATAATGCCGAAACGAACGCCGAATGGCGGATGCAGTTCATCTGGCCCTTCAAGGCACAATACATCATTTATTATCTGTCCGATGACTACAACCGGACAATCATCGCCCACCCGAACCGTAAATATGCCTGGATCATGCAGCGGACTCCGACCATTTCAGATGGCGACTACGAGGACATGCTCAAAAAGCTCGAGGCAGTCGGTTTTGAACGGTCCCTCATCCAGCGGCTTCCACATGACTGGTCAAGCGATCAGGAGCGTCTCCGCGTGATTGAGTCCATCGGCAGCCGCAAACCGCTCGCTGATGCGGGCCTTTAATCAGTAATGCCCGGAAAAATCCTCGGTTCATCAAGGAATCTTGTGGAATCAATTTGTATATTGGGGAAATTGGCCTGATTTCTGGTAGTATCTTATTATTATGGACACAACCAACATAGAACAAGTCATCCAACTGTACGGGCTCCGCGTCATTGGAGCGATCATCACGCTGGTTATCGGCTATCTTGTTGCCGGATGGATCAAGCGCTGGATCAAGCGGCTGGCCTTGAAATCTGGGCGAATTGACGACACCGTCGGGGCCCTCTTCGCCCAGATCGCTTTTGTGGCGGTAATACTGTTCACCATTACCGCCACCCTGAACCAGTTTGGGGTTGCCACGACCAGCATTGTCGCCGCCCTCGGTGCGGCCGGCCTAGCCATTGGCCTGGCCCTGCAAGGCACCCTTTCGAATGTTGCTGCCGGTGTCATGATCCTGATCCTAAAACCGTTTAAAAACGGGGAGGCCGTCAAGGTGAGTGGATCCGTCTATTTGATCGATGAAATCGGCCTCATGGCGACGCGGGCGCACGAACCGGACGGCCCGAAGGCCTTCATCCCCAACAGCAAGTTGTGGGGAGATATTCTTATCAACTTCAGCCAGACACACAATGATTTGCGCCGTTTCAATGAAACTTTCGGCATCTCCTACGCGGACGACATCGGTAAGGCCATTGAAACCGTCAAGCAAGTCCTCGCAGATGAAGAGAAGGTACTCGATGATCCTGCTTCCATGGTGGAAGTGGTCAAACTCAACGAAAGCTCAGTCGACCTCATCGTTCAGGCATGGATCCCACGCGCCGATTGGTGGTCCACCAAGCTCAGGTTGACCCGCCAGATCAAGGAGGCCTTCGACAAGGCTGGTGTCGTCATTCCGTTTCCACAGCGCGACGTGCACCTTTTCCAGAAGAACGAGTCCTGACCCGGCTCGCCATCTATGGACCGCGCGTGAGGCCCGGCGGTATCGGTGACTAGAGCGATATTCAGGGCGTATTCTGAGGCTTTTACTCATTATTGAGTAGATCCTTGGGTAAGCTGGTACCCAAATAGCGTTTGGGACTTTTACCATTGATAGGAATCCAAAATAAGTCATCTACCAATATACGTGGATCTCATCTGATTCATCAAAACCCTACACTTACCCCCCCCTCCTTAACATAACAAAGATATGGCTAATCCTCATACAGCCGACAGAGATCGAGTGCCTTTGGGCCAAAAAGCGGCCTACGGATCAGGCACCCTGACGCTCAATCTCCTTCCTGCCGCCCTTGGCGTATTTGCAGCTTTCCTGATCATCGAATTCGGCATGGATCCCCTCCTTGCCGGATTATTGGGAGCTATTCCCCGATTGCTCGATGCGATTACAGACCCGATCATGGGGTTTATCACCGACAATACAAAGTCCCGGTGGGGCCGGCGGCGCCCTTACATTTTCATCGGAGCTATTCTCAGCGGGGTCATTTTTGCACTCCTCTGGCAACTCGACACCGGTAACTCGCAAACCTACAATTTCTGGTACTTTCTCATCCTTTCCCTGATGTTTACCTTGGGGAATACAATGTATGCAACGCCCTTGGTGGGATTGGGCTACGAATTAACGTCGGACTACAACGAGCGAACCCACCTCATGGCCTTTTCCCAATTTGTAGGGCAATTTGCCTGGATGTTTGTGCCCTGGCTATGGGTATTGGTCGCTAATGAGAATTGGTTTGATAGTGCCGCTGAAGGGGTTCGCGAACTGGCCATATATGTTGCTATCGCCTGCACGACTTTGGGGCTGCTTCCTGCAATCTTTTGCCGGGGCATTGATTCCTCCCACATTGAAAACAGGAAGGAAATCTCCTTTAAGGAAATGGCGAATAACTTCATCGAAGTTTTCAGGGGAATTGGTCAGGCCTTCCGCAATATTCCATTTGTCAGGCTGTGCGCTGCCACCTTTCTGATTTTTAATGGCTTTCAGATGGTCGCTTCCTTTGCCTTCTTCATCATTTTGTACCACATGTTCGGCGGCGACTACGGGGCTGCCGGAAACTGGCCTGCCTGGTTTGGCACAATCAGTGCCGTTGTCACTGCTTTCCTGGTCATTCCCATCGTCAGCTGGATGGCCGACCGCTGGGGAAAACGAAATGCATTTATCATTTCCACCTGCCTTTCGATTGTCGGCTACCTGCTCAAATGGTGGGGCTTCAATCCGGAGAATCCATGGATGATTTTTATGCCGATCCCGCTCATCTCCTTCGGTATTGGTGGTTTGTTTACACTCATGATGAGTATGACCGCCGATGTTTGTGACTTGGACGAACTACGAAACGGCATGCCACGAAAAGAAGGTACCTTTGGCGCAATCTACTGGTTGATGGTCAAACTGGGACAAGCGCTGGCAATTTTCCTTGGTGGCCTGGTCTTGAAACTTGTCGGCTTCGATGGCAGCGTACAAATCCAAGCCACCGATACCATGACGCAGCTCAGATTAGCCGATATGTTCATCCCGGCAGCAACCGCCGCCATGGCCATAATCGTCATGCTCGGATACAACATCACCGAAAAACGAGCACGCGAGATCAAAGCCCAATTGGTCGAGCGGCGCGGCGAATTGTAGGACCCATACGGCGGAAAATGGCAGAGCTATCTTCAATGGCTTGCCAGCCGTAGCTCCGAGCGGAGCGAGGAGCGTAGGATGGTGGGCCCAGAGGGATTTGAACCCCCGACCAAGGGATTATGAGTCCCCTGCTCTAACCGCTGAGCTATGGGCCCGGTAGAGGGAAATATCTCTGTCAGGCGTAGCAACCGGGTCAAGGTTTTTGCAGGCTTGGGAACGATCAAAGGGGTGATTGGAGGGAGAATTCAGTCGGGTTACTGGATTGGTGTGACTGGACATTCTCCGGGAAGCCGATTCTCTGAACTAAATGAAGTGGTTTGCTCTCCCTATCCTGATCTTAATTCTCGCAGGGATTTATTGGATCGGCTTTAACGGAGGGCCTGGAATGGAGATTTCCGCTGCACAGTCCATCTTCGGTCCGAAGGTCATGGTTTTTGATCCGGCGAAGGACCAGGGTGAGATCCAGGCAATTCTGGACGGCCTGCACAAGCAACAGAAGCACGCGCAATTCGGGGAGGAACGCTATGCCCTCTTGTTCAAGCCGGGAGAATACGACCTGGATGTCACGGTGGATTACCACGTGGAAGCCGCAGGACTGGGCCGTGTCCCGGGAGATGTCCGGATTAATGGATCTGTCCAGTCGGTAGCGACAACGCATACGAACAATGTCACGATCATGTTCTGGCGTTCTGCCAGCAATTTCGAGGTGCATCCACGGTCCACGGAAGATCTTATCTACTGGGCGGTCTCGCAGGCCGCGCCTTACCGGCGCATGCACATTCTTGGTGACCTGCAGTTTGACAAAGGCGGCTGGGCAAGCGGAGGCCTGCTGGCCAACTCCATTGTCGAGGGGAATGCGCGCCTGACCACCGGCCAGCAATGGTTTACCCGGAATTCCGAGCTGGGATCATGGTCGGGAGGCAACTGGAACCGGACCTTTGTCGGGACGATCGGGGCCGCGACTGAAGAGTGGCCGGTGAAGCCCAACACGGTAGTGCAAAGGACTCCGGTAATCCGCGAAAAACCGTTCCTGTTGATTGATGAGTCGGGCGGCTACTCCGTTTTCGTCCCTGCATTGGCACACTCAACTCACGGAGTAAGCTGGAAAGATGGCAAGGAAGCCGGGGAATTAATCCCCATCAATGCCTTTCATATAGCTTTTCCCGGGACGGACACCGCCGCGTCGATCAACGAAGCATTGGCATCCGGAAAGCACATTCTTTTTACCCCCGGCATCTATTCCCTTGAGGAGACGATCCGTGTATCAAGGGAGAACACAATCATCCTCGGCATTGGGCTCCCCACTTTGGTCCCAACAAACGGGAAAACAGCCCTCGCAACCGATGACCTTCCGGGGATTATCCTTTCCGGAATGATGTTTGATGCGGGGCTTACCGAGTCCCCTTCCCTGCTTGAGATCGGGCCACCCGGTTCAAATCGTGACCATGCGGATAACCCGTCCAGCCTGCATGACATCTATTGTCGGGTTGGAGGCGCCATACCCGGAACGGTCGAGACCTGCCTTGTAGTGAATAGTCATGACGTAATCATTGACCATACATGGCTCTGGCGGGCTGATCATGGTGCCGGTGCGGAATGGGAAGTGAATAAGGCAAAACATGGTATTGTCGTGAATGGCGATGACGTGACGATCTTTGGTCTCTTCAACGAGCACTTCCAGGAGTACCAGACCCTGTGGAATGGCGAGCGCGGCAGGACCTATTTCTACCAGTCTGAAATCCCCTACGACCCGCCGAGTCAGGATCTATGGATGTCTGGCGAGACCCTCGGCTATGCCTCCTACAAGGTCGCCGACCACGTTGAGTCCCACCATGCATGGGGACTCGGTATCTACAGCTTCTTCGGGGTCCGTGCGGACAGTGATCCCGGTGTCCGCTTGCACAGTGCGATTGAGGGCCCGGAAAAGCCGGGAATCCAATTTACACACATCACCACCTTTGCCGGAAGATACGGCGGCATCAATCACCCGATCAATGACTTCGGCCCGCGGACAGACGCGAAGGAACTCAAGTTTTTCGATCCAGCTAGTGAAAATCCCTGATTGCTCAGGGGGTCGCCCATTTCTCCTGCAACACCCCAAAGACTTCCTTCTTCACGCGGTCAATTGTAACGATTCCCCACCATTCCTCGTTGGCGACATCGTCATAAGGAAAACCTGTACCATCCTTGCCACTCACGTCTTGGACATCATTATTGCCGTGCTTCCACCACTCGTCGTTGAAGGCGAAGATAACCACGCCCGCGCAAATCTCAGCATACGGCTCAATGTCCTCAAGGATTGTCCTGACCGCATCGGCCTGTGCTCTTTCATTCGAGCCCTGCTTGTAGCCGAGGTTGGGAATCGTCATGTAACTATCCGCACCGACCTCTGAAAAGTAGAGGGCCTTTCCCGGGAAATCCTTCACCCATTCCACCAGGAGGCTACCCGGATCGTCCCAGCGGTAAACATTCAATCCCCAGATATCGATGTCCGGGCAAAGCTCGAAGACCTCCGGGGTCGGGATTTCCCCGTGTGCCGTGGAAACCAGACGATCGGGATCGATGGCTTTAATCGACTTGGCAGCATTGTTCAGGGCAGTGTACCAGACATTGATATCACCGCCAAACCACTCGGGATGAAAGTTAAATTCATTACCAAGCTCCCAGAGAAGAATCGCCTCGTGGTCCATGTACTGTCTGACATATTCAAACAAGGTTCCGCTGAGGATGTCGTATTTGCCATCCTGGTTATATCCGAAATTCATGATCACCTTGAGGCCAGCGTCACGGATTTGATCCAACACGGCCCGGTCATCAATCGGCTCATAGACGCGAATGGTATTGATTCCCGCTTCTTTCATGAGGACCAGATCCCCGGCCAAAAGGGAGAAATCCCTCTTATTGCTTCCTTTGGGAACGGGATGGTAACAAATCCCCTTAATTTCAAACGGCTGGCCATCGACAAGGATCTTTTGGGCAGGAATCAGGTCAGCGGTCAAAACGGATTCCCGCTTCCCGTCGGTGCATCCAGTAAGGGAAAGGAGACAGGCAAGGATGATGAGGAGATATATGTTTTTCATGAGGGCGTTGCTAGGGTGTTAAATCAGTTCACCGGCAAATTTTCCGGCATTGCGGACAAAGACAATGTTCGAAAATCTATTACCGAGTTTGAAGAGCGTATCCGCATATTCGAACAATTCAATATCCTCGGGTATTTTTAGTCCCATAAAGACGAGATCCGCGTTGCGGCTATGGGACTGCATGAGGTCGAACAAATGCGTGGATTGATCCATTGTGAAGACTTCGATATCCGCGGGAATCCGGGCCTCCTGGATAAGTTCGTTCAGGGCGTATGTGACAGCCTCTTTCTCGCCCCGCTTGTTGGCCACAATTGTCCGCAAGCGGATTTTGCCGTCCTTCCAATCGGTATTTAAAGTGAGGAGATGGCCAAGGAGAAGCATCATGTCGCCGTTGTATTGCTTGCCGCGCCACCACACATCGAGGAGGCGTTTCTGCCGGATCGTGGGGGTGTCTTCCAGCTTGGCCAGTAGGCAGCTGATGTTGAGGCGGGAAGCGGTTGAACAGATCCTTAGCAGGCGCGCCATGCCCTCCGCATCATCCGGCCAGCCAAACATGATCGTGTTGGATTGCAGACCAGCGTAACCATTTGCCTGGGTGATATTGATCACACCCTCCTCGAAATTGCGGACGATATTGACTTCACAGAAGGCGGCGAGGCCTTCCTTGTCGATAGCCTCTTCCATTTCCTGTTGCATGGCGGGGATCTTACGAAAGTCCTGGTCAAGATCACCGACAACAGCCCGGCAGACCGTAACAATTCCCCGCTCCTGGTTGAAGCCGCTAGCCAACCGAACGAGGCTTCGGCGGTGATCTGGATTAGCTGTGAACAAGAGGATGTGCGGGCGCCAGTTGCGGGCCAGCGACTCGGTATTCCGCAAGCGCAAGAGGGCAAACCGGGCCAGTCCGTTCCAGACACCGGCCCAGACATCTCCCCAGCGGCGCTCAAGGGATTTCCGGCGAAGATAGAACAGGAGAAGGAATTCGAGAAAAATGGCCGCCAGACAGAAAAGCGGATTGATGAGGAACATGACCGCGGTGGCCGCAAAGCAGCCGAAGAGGGACACCCATGCGGGCAGATTGAACCGTGGCCGGTAGGATGGCTCGCGGGCCAGTTTCTCAAGTGCCGCGGAAAGATTGATTGTCACGTAAAGGGTCAGAAAGAAGACTGTTACCAACCGTCCCACGGCGTTCAGGTCACCCAGCAAGACCGCCAACAAGGCAATGCCCCCAGTGACCCAGGTGGCCACGGTGGGTTGTCCGGATTTGCTGAGCTTGGCAAGGATACCCGGCACGAGGCCATCCGTAGCCAGCGCTTGCAAAACGCGGGGACCGCCAAGAGCACTACCAAAGGCACTGGAAAGAATGGCCCCCCACATGCCCGGAAGGATCAGCCAGACCCCAAGAATTGCGATATTGGCCCAAATGGGAGGGGCATTGGGATCAAGGGTTGCCAGCTGCTGGCCACTGACTTTACCAGTGACTGAAAGCAATGTCAGAATCACGGCATAGGTGACAAAACCTGTCACTACGGCAAGAATCGTTCCGATGGGGATGGACTTTCTTGGATGCTTGAGATCGCCGGACATGCCAATTCCGGCCGTAAATCCCGTCACAGCAGGGAAAAATACGGCAAAGACTAACCAGAATCCACTTGGGGCAGAACGTTCATAACTCGGCTCAAGTGAAGGCATGTGTAGCGGTCCGGTCATGACACCGGCAACAAGGGCAAGGATGCTCAGTCCCACGGCAATCATGATCGGGATCTGTAGCTTCAAGGTCAGGCTGGCGCTTTTCCCGGCCACCGCGGTGATGAACAGGATGATCACGCCAGTCATGACTTGAACCGGGGGCTCCCCCCACTCGGCCGGCCAGACAAAGGCAAGGGATTCGGCCAATCCGAATGCGTAAAGGGTGAGGCTTAACGTCCGGCAAAGAAACAACGGAATCCCAATCGCGCCCCCGAGCTCCAAGCCAAGGCTTCGCGAAACCATGTAGTATTCGCCCCCTACCCCGACCCGGATGTTGGTGGCGATCGCCGAAGCGCTTAATCCGGTAATAAAGGTGATCCCTGAGGCCATGCAGAGGATCAGCAAAGTGTGCAGTAGTCCGGCATTTCCCAGCACCCAGCCAAAGCGCAGGTACATCATGACGCCGAGGATCGTCAATACGCTGGGCGTAAAGACACCGAGAAACGTACCGAACTTTTTGCTCTCTGTGGTGGGATCTCCCTCTGCCATGGGGCCCACCGTATTCAAAACGCTTAACGGATAAAGCAAATTCCTCGCCGATCACGGTGCATACCTGCCGGTGCCCCGGCCGTTAACCCACGCGGACCGTTAACCCACGCGGACCGTTAACCCACGCGGACCGTTAACCCACGCGGACCGTTAACCCACGCGGACCGTTAACCCACGCGGACCGTTAACCCACGCGGACCGTTAACCCGGGCCTTCGCTTCGCTCCAGCCCGGGCTGGTATGGATGCCGGCCGTTGGCCGTCATCATACCATCCCCAAAAACCGGACGGCCGAAGGCCGGGACCCTATACCAGCCCAGGCTATCGGCCTGGGTGATGTGGGTGGGTGCACAAAATGCGGAGCCCCTGCGTGGCATGCACGGCGTGCTTACTCAATTTCCAGAATCAAATCCCCCTTGGCGAGGATCTGTCCGGGCTGTGCCGAAATAGATCTAACCGTGCCGTCCTTGGGCGCCAAAAGCTCATTTTCCATTTTCATGGCGTCAAGGATCCCCAGCGATTGCCCGGTGGTGATTGCTTCGCCCGTCTTGACAAAAAGGGCCACAATTTGTCCGGGCAAATTGGCACGCACTTCGCCGCTGATTTCACGGTCAGGTAATTCCGGACGAAAGCGTGTCGAAGCCATCTTCGAGATATCCACGTCAAAAGGCACACCCTTGAGAAAGACCCGCACCGGCAGGCCGTCACCCCGACGTTCCACTTCCACCGGACAGACTTTATGGTCGATCATAAGAGTCTTGAGACTTCCGTCGTCCTGGACCTTTCGGATTTCCACCGAATAACTGCCTTTATCCACCGCGACCTCGAAAAGGCCGTTCAGGTCGGCCTTACGATCAATCGTGACCGAGTGCTTCTTGGGAGAATGGACATTGTAATTCATAGTGGTCTCCTTGGTTTGCGTGGGCGAAGCCACCGGGTAGCTGCCCCGAGAACGGAATCCTTGCCCCGTTCGGCAACGAGTGCCTCCATCCGTTTGATGGTGTCGCCATCGCGGTGCAGGGCAAGGGCGGCAACAAGGGCGGCAATTTCACAATCGCTCTCCGACTTGAGGCTTTCGACCAGCCGGACGCGGTCCTCCGGGCGATTGATAAAGTCCGGGGTCAGGGAACTCGACTGGAAGGCATCCGATTTAAGAATTCCCCTCATAAGCGGAATGTTCGTCTTCACGCCCTCCACGAAAAACTCTTCAAGGGCAATGCTCATTTTCAGGATGGCATCCTCACGGCTAAGTCCGCGTACCAGCAATTTCGCTACCATCGGATCATAAAAGGGTGAGATTTTTGCCCCGCTGAATATGGAGGTCTGCATGAAAACTTCCTCCCCGAAGGGAAGGTAAAGCCGGTCCACCTGGCCTGGGGACGGCTCGAAGTTGTTTTCCGGATCCTCGGCGAAGATGTAGGCTCCGATGACATGCCGGTCAGGTTTATGATCCTCGCTCCGCACTTTCAGGGGCTCACCCGAAAGCAACCGGATCTGCTCCTTCAGCATGTCTACGCCAGTCAGCAGCGTGGTCGCCGTATGGGATGGTTGGATATATCCGTTAATCTCGATAAAGTACGGCTTGCCCTCATGGACAAGGAATTCCACCGAGGCAAAGCCGAAGACGTCCAAGCGCTCACACAGGACGCGGATCTCCGATTGCAAGCGCGACCGCATGTCCGGATCGAAATCCGGTGCAGGTGTTTCCGCCAGCAGCTTTTGGAAACGCCTCTGCAGCGAACACTCCATCTCTGGAAAAACCGTTGTCCGGCCGCTCTTGTCTCGCAAAACGGGAAACTCAATATGCCGGGCATTGGGAAGATACTCCTCAAGAAAAACCTCGGGGGAATTCATGAGAAACTTTCCACTGATTGTCTGGATCCCCTCGAAGGCACTTTCAAGGCGACTGGCATCCTTGACGACCCGCATTCCGATCCCGCCAAACCCATGAACCGCTTTCATCAGGAGGGGAAACTCAAGGCGCTCCGCAAATTCGAGTAGTCGGGTACTTTCGCTGCAGGCTTCCGAGCCTTTCAAGACCGGTAATCCGGCACTTCGGGCTGCTTCCTTTACGCGTGACTTGTCTGAAAGGTTCAACATGCCGCCCGCACTCGGGGCAATGATTGATATGCCCCGCTTCTCCAGCTCACGCGCGAATTTGGCGTTTTGGGCAAGAAAACCATATCCGGGATGCACCGCATCGACTTTGAGTTTTTCCGCGAGCGCCACGATTTGCTCAAGATCCAAATATGGGCGCAAGCGTGGATCATGCAGCACAAGGCGGTATGCTTCATCCGCATTCCGAACCCCCGCACTGTCCCGGTCCTCATCATCAAATATCGTGATGGCGGTCGCCCCCAGTTCCTTAACCGCCCTCACGCAGTTGGCCTGGATCAGTCCGCGGTTGGCTATCAACACTCGTTTGAACATGGTTATCCTTTTTCGATGATTGATCAGGTTCTGCCTTAAAGCGGGATGTTACCGTGTTTACGGATTGGCCGCTCAACATGCTTATCGCTCAGTGACCATAAGTACTGACGTACAAAGTGGCCTGTCTGGTCCGGCTCAATAACGTCGTCCACATACCCGAGGGACGCCGCCATCCGCGGATTGGCAAAGGTCTCAATGTATTCGTTCTCCTTATCTTTCGCCGCCTGTTCCTGGTCATCGCTGGCCGCAATCTCCTTCCGGAAGATCACATTGACTGCTCCCTTTGGTCCCATGACCGCGATTTCCGCGCCAGGCCAGGCCACTACCATATCCGCGCCAAGGTGCTTCGAACACATGCAGATGTAGGCCCCTCCATACGCTTTCCGCAGGACAACCGTTAATTTCGGAACGGTCGCCTCGCTGTACGCATAGAGCAACTTGGCCCCGTGACGAATGATGCCAGAGTACTCCTGGTCCACGCCGGGTAAAAAGCCCGGCACATCCACCAGCGTGAGCAAGGGAATATTGAATGCGTCACAAAATCGCACAAATCGTGCCGCCTTGTCACTGGCATTGACGTCAAGGCAACCAGCCAGGTGCTTCGGGTTGTTGGCAATAATTCCTGTACTGATTCCGTCGATACGGCTGAACCCGATCACCACATTGGACGCGTAGGCTTCCTGGAGTTCCAGAAAACTGTGCGGATCAACAACCGCGTCGATTACCGCATGGATATCATAGCTCTTGTTGGCGTTTGAGGGGACAAAATCCTGCAGGGAAAAGGGCAAGCCAGTCGTGCGGGCCACCGGCGGCACGACCGGTACCGATTCCTGGTTGTTCGGCGGGATATAGGAGAGTAACTTCGCCACCCAGTTCAGCGTCGACTCGTCATCCTCACCGATGTGCGTTGCCACACCTGATTTGGCCATGTGGATCTCCGGTCCGCCAAGGTCCTCCTTGCTCACTTCCTCACCGGTCACCGTCTTGATCACGTCCGGCCCGGTGATGAACATGTTGGAGGTCCCTTTCACCATCGCCACAAAATCAGTGATCCCGGGCGAGTAAACCGCCCCTCCCGCACAGGGGCCCATGATCACGCTGATCTGCGGGATCACCCCGCTGGCCTGCGTGTTCCGATAGAAAATCTCGCCGTAGCCGCACAAGGAGCCAATCCCTTCCTGGATCCTCGCCCCGCCACTGTCATTCAGGGTGATCATTGGCGCACCGTTGCGGATGGCCATGTCCATGATCGTCGCCACTTTCTTGCCATGCATCTCCCCAAGTGAGCCCCCCAACACCGTGAAATCCTGCGCCGCCATGTAGACCAGTTCCCCGTTTACCCGGCCAAACCCGGTCACTACGCCGTCCCCGGGCGCCTTTTTCTTGCCCAGCCCGAAGTGCTCGCTCCGCAGCTCCACAAAGCCCCCCACTTCCACAAAGGTCCCTTCGTCAAATAAATACTCAATCCGCTCCCAGACGCTTAGCTTGCCCCGGTCCTGTTGCGCCTTTAGCCGCGCCTCACCACCGCCAAGCCGCATCGCCGCCTTTTGTTCCCGTAAGGCCTCCGTCCGCTCGCGGTTCACTTCATCTCCCTTTTCCGGTCCGTCTTGTTCTGGCATAAGCAAAATTAATAGGTTGGTTTATTATCTATCAAAAAAAGTGATACGCCTGACAAGCCAATCTTTTCTTCGAAACAAGAAAAATCCGTCATTATGGTCATAAGATACTCTTATTCCATGTTTTCCTAATATAAATTTTCTTGATCCGCGGCCATTGGTTTTATTATTTAACAATCATTCAGATGTTAAACTCAATTGGACAGGAACTACGGGAGGAATTCGCGAGGAACGAGGAGGTTTGCCGCCACGTCATCGGGATATTCCAGTTAATCGCGAACAAGCAACGATTCCGGATCGTCTGCATATTGAGCCGTGGAGACTTCTGCGTATCGGAGATGGCGGAGATACTGGGAACGGAGAAGCTATCGAATTTATCGCAGCAGCTGAAGATCCTGCGTCTGGCGGGAATTGTGGAATGCGACCGTGACGCGAAGCGGATGGTGTATCGACTGACCGATGACCGGGTGCGTGAAATGATCCAATTTTTCAAAGCAAAGTACCTTTAGGAAAAAAAATGAAGAAACTATTGATACTGGGTGCGGGCACTGCCGGCACAATCATGGCCAACACAATGAGCCGGAAGGCAGGCAAGGACTGGGAAATCACGATTGTCGACCAGAGCGAGGTGCATTACTACCAGCCGGGCTACCTCTTCATGCCCTTCGGAGTCTACACGGAAAAGGACGTGCAGAAGCCGCGGAAGAAATTTCTCCCCTCGCGGGCGACGTATCGCCAGTCGGGAATTGAGCAAATTTGCCCGGAAGACAACAAGGTGATCCTGGCCGGAGGCGAGGAACTCGGCTATGACATCCTGATTGTCGGGACAGGATGCCGCATCGCCCCAGAGGAAATTGATGGACTAACGGGATCGGACTGGGGCAAGCGTAGTCATGATTTCTATACATTTGAAGGAGCGCGTAAACTGACGGCTGCGATGAAGGACTGGCAAGGCGGGCGCCTTGTCATCAACATTGCGGAAATGCCGATCAAATGTCCGGTCGCGCCACTGGAATTTGCCTTTCTGGCCGACTGGTACCTGACACAGCGAGGCCTCCGGGAAAAGACAGAGATTGTCTACACAACTCCGCTCTCCGGGGCGTTCACAAAGCCGGTTGCCTCGGCCATCCTGAACCACCTCCTCGAGGAAAAGGGCATCATTGTGGAACAGGACTTCGCCATCGGATCGGTGGACAACGAAGGCCACAAGATTGTCTCCTGGGACGAGCGAGAAGTTCCCTATGACCTGCTGGTATCCGTACCGACCAACATGGGGGACAGGCTGATAGAACGTTCCAACATGGGGGACGAACTGAATTTCATTCCGACAAACCGGGACACCCTGCAGGCCAAGGCGAAGGAAAACATCTTTGTCATTGGGGACGCCACCGACCTGCCGACATCCAAGGCAGGCTCAGTGGCCCACTTCGAGGCCGAAGTCCTGACGGAAAACATCCTCTCCTACATGAAGGGCGAGGAGATGGAGG
Source organism: Oceanipulchritudo coccoides (assembly GCF_010500615.1). Taxonomy (NCBI): domain Bacteria; kingdom Pseudomonadati; phylum Verrucomicrobiota; class Opitutia; order Puniceicoccales; family Oceanipulchritudinaceae; genus Oceanipulchritudo; species Oceanipulchritudo coccoides. Next base: position 1,298,982 of record NZ_JAAGNX010000001.1, on the reverse strand, counting down.
AACGCTTTGACGGACACGCCAATTGCTTCATTGAGTCCGGGTTTGGAAAAGGATTCCTGCTCGACTTTAATTACGAGCAGGAACCGGTCCCTGGCCATTTCCCCTTCCCGCATGTCGGTCCGTTTGGACTGCTCAGCCAGACTCGCCTGAACCATCTGGGTAAACTGGCCTTCAAGTATGTCTACTGGCACATGTTGCTCAAGGGCTACCCCATCCCCTTTGTCGATCACCGGATGTCCTATCTTGGGAAGAAAATCCCGAACAAGGCAAAGGCCTCCGCATAATCATTTAACCAAACCGAATTAAACCCTAAAAAAACGAAATATCATGGCTACGAAAGAACTCGCTGGAAGCAGCGTTGAAGTGAACGAGGAAGGTTACCTGACCGACCGTACGCAATGGAATGAGGCTGTGGCTGCGGCCCTCGCAACCGAAGAAGGTATTGAGCTGAGCGATGAGCATTGGAAAGTCCTCAAGTTCATTGAGTCAGATTTTGCGGAAAAGCAGGCTGTTCCAGGCATGCGCCGACTGAACAAGGTGGGCGGCATCCCGACAAAGGACCTGTACCGTCTTTTCCCCGGCGGGCCGATCAAGAAAGCTGCGCGTATCGCCGGATTCCCGAAACCAGCCAGTTGCGTTTAACAGGAGGATACCACAATGAGCGAACCCATTAAAAAAGTCTCAATCGTCGTCTCCAAGGGATCCCTCGAAGGGGTCTATCCCGGACTGATCATGGCCAACGGGGCCCGCATGGAAGGAATCGAGGCCAGCCTCTTTTTCACCTTCTTCGGTCTGCACGCCATCGTGAAGAAGAAGATGGAAAAGTTGAAGGTGGCCACGGTGGGCAACCCCGCCCTTTGCGTACCGGATGCCATGGGCTTCCCAATGCCGACCATCCTCGGGGCAATTCCCGGAATGTCGGCCTTTGCCACGCATATGATGAAGAAGGAAATGGACAAGCTCGACATACCCCCGGTCGGTGAGTTCATCGAGATGATCAGTGATGCCGGCGGCGAGATTTTTGCCTGCAAGGCAACAGTCGACATGTTCCATCTCAAACCGGAAGACTTCTGCCCGCAAATGGACAGGGTCCTGACGGTCGGTGAGTTCTACGAACTGTCCGCCGGTTCACAGATTATCTTTACCTGATCAATAGAGTATAGAACAGAAATAGTAGCGAAAACCAATTACATATCCCAAAATGAAACGACACACACTAACAACACTCCTGATCGGATCCGCTTTATTGGGTTCATCAGTCTTGCAAGCCACCAATGGCGACAACTTGATTGCCATAGGTCCAAAAGCACGCGCAATGGGAGGCGCCTCCATCGCCTACCCACAAGATGCGATCACCGCCGTTTTTGGTAATCCGGCCTCACTGTGCTTCACAAAGTTCTGCCCGTCGACACAAGTAGACTTTGCCGGCACGCTTTTCATGCCCGACGTGAA